>JBILHV010000104.1:0-5932 GCA_044350305.1 Burkholderiaceae bacterium | reverse complement strand
CATCGGACAGGCGCTCTTTGATCGCACCGGTCAATACATAGGCCTTCCAGGGCTGCGTATTCGAACCAGAGGGGGCACGTGCGGCGACTTCGAACATCCTTTCAATGTCTTCGTGGGACACGGGCGTGGGCAAAAAGGCACGCATTGAGTGACGAGACATCATGGCCTCGTCAACGATTTGTTGTTGTGTGGTTTGAATCATCTGAGTACCTTCATCGGATCATTTGTAAAGCAAGACGGGTATTTTGCCGCATTTTTTTGAAACTCATACAATCAAGTCGAACAATAAAGGAGATTCTTAATGAACGCTGACGCGATCGACGCATTTAGTGACAGTGCGCGTGATTTGTTAAACCGCAATACAGCGGTCGCGCGGTTGCGGAGGTTAAGCGATACGCAAACGGGATTTGATCGTACGGCGTGGCAAGAGATTGCGAATGCGGGTTGGTTGGGAGTCTTGGTTCCCGAGGGCGATGGTGGGTTGGGTTTGGGGTTGCGGGAGATGTCTGCCATCGCACAAGAGGTGGGACAAGCACTCTTTCCGGAGCCCTATATCGCTGCTGCGGTGCAGGTCGGGACGGCACTGACGGGCTGTCCATCCAGCGCTCTGCGTAGCCAGCTGCTTGAGTGCTTAGTGGATGGTTCGTGTGTGGCTGGCTTGGCCTGGCAAGAAAAGCTTGGACAAATGCAAGCTGCGCAGGGGCAGGCTACGCAGCTGATTGCACAAGGCGATGCATACGAACTGTCGGGTAAAAAAACCTTTGTTCATCCGGGGCGAGGTGCCGATGGCTGGATAGTCCTGGCGATGCGGCAGTCCGAGCCTGTTCTAGTGTGGGTGCCTGCTCAGGCCGCGGGCGTTGTGTGTGAGGACCTGCAAGGGGTGGATGGCTTGCCTTCAGGCACCTTGAGTCTAAATAAGGTTGCCGTGATGGCATCGCATGTTTTGATGCATGGGCACGAGGTTTTTGCGCTTGTGGATCGTGCGAATGACCGAGCACGCGTCATTCAGTCGGCAGAGTTGCTGGGCGTGATGCGACGGTCGTTGAGCCTGACACTCGATTATCTGGGCACGCGCAAACAGTTTGGCCGAGCGATTGGCAGTTTTCAAGCCTTAAAGCATCGCGCGGTCGATGCGTATATTCAAGTCGAGTTGTCTTCCGCTTGTGTGCAGGACGTCCTTGCACAAATTGAGCAGGGCGGTGATCTGGCTGTTTTGGCTAGTCGTGCTAAAGCGCGGACGATTCACGCAGCGCTATTGGTGACGCGTATGGCCATACAGTTTCATGGCGCAATGGGCTTTACCGACGAGTGTGACATCGGCTTGTATTTCAAGCGGGCATTAAAACTATCGGCACAGCTTGGAAACTTGAACGCGCATCGTCAACGTTATCTTGAGCAGTCCGCGCCTGAATCCGTGACGACATCAACGGACATCAAAACAGATTTTCCAGCAGATGCAGATTGGGACGCAATGTCGGAGGCAGATTTTCGACAAATGTTGCGTAGTTTTTATTCCAAACATTATCCTGAATCGCTGCGTAATGTGCCGCGACGCCTACATTGGCACGAAATCAAAGATTGGTACTCGACCTTGTCTAGCCAAGGGTGGGTGGCTCCGGCCTGGCCTAAGCGTTTTGGTGGAATGGGCTTGTCTCCAGAAAAGATGATTGCCTATGTGGAAGAGCAAGAGCAGTATGGTGTTGCGCGTGCCCCGGATATGGGAATCGTCATGATCGGACCGTTATTGATCCAACGCGGAAGCCCGGAGCAACAAGAAAAATTTTTACCAAAGATTATTGCGGGCCAGCACGTATGGTGTCAGGGCTACTCTGAGCCTGGTGCGGGATCGGATTTAGCTTCGTTGCGGACTGAAGCCGTGCGAGAGGGTGACGTGTTTGTTGTAAACGGTCAGAAAATATGGACGACACTTGCGCAGGATGCAACGCATATGTTCGCCTTGGTGCGCACCGACAAGAACGCGAAAAAGCAGTCTGGCATCAGTTTCTTGCTGATTGATTTGTCGGCCCCGGGGATCACGATCAGGCCGATCAAAGATATTGTGGGTTACGAGGAATTCTGTGAGGTCTTCTTTGATAATGTGCGCGTACCCGCTGAGAATTTGGTCGGGGAGCTTAACGAAGGTTGGGCCATCGCAAAGGCTTTGTTGGGATTTGAGAGAATCTTTCTTGGTAGTCCCAAGCAATCACGCTACGCGATAAGCCAACTCTCGACCATGGCAGAAACTTTGGGTCTATTCGCAGATCCGGTTTTTTCTTCGCGCTACGCTGAGCTGATGTTGGATGTTGCGGACCAAGTCTCAGGCTACACGCATTACGCTGATATGGTGAAGCGCGGCGAGGCGTTGCCGCCTAGTGTGTCTCTGTTGAAAATATGGGGAACGGACACCTATCAAAGGATTTGTGCACTGATGGTGGAATATGCGCAAGAGCATGGTGCCTCGGGGCTCAATGCGGAGCTCGCGCCCGCGGGATTGAATGTTCCCGCTATCATGTTGAATTCAATCCCGGCCACCATTTATGGTGGGAGTACTGAGGTACAGAAGGAAATTCTCGCCAAACATGTACTGAAGTTGCCGGATTAAGTGCGGTCAGATTATTCAATATGCGCCCTAAATGGCGCGCCCCAGATAGGAGTGAGAAGTTGGAAACTATTCAATATGAAGTCACTGGCGGCGTGGGAACCTTGACCCTCAATCGTCCGCAGCGCAAAAATGCGATCGACGCTGTGATGCGCGAGGAACTCAAAGAGGTGGTGGCGTCTATGCCCCGTCAGCGAGACTTGCGTGCATTAATTATCACGGGTGCGGGTGCAACCTTTTGTGCCGGAGGAGATATCAGTGTCATGGGAGCGGGGACGTTGAGCCCTGAGGATGGTCGGCATCGCATGCGTCATGACTATCTTTCCTGGATCGAGACACTCATTAGGCTGGAGATCCCTGTCATTGCCGCAGTTGAAGGCGCGGCCTATGGTGCGGGATTTAGTTTGGCGCTCACGGCAGATATCGTATTGGCTGCGCCAAGCAGTCGGTTTTGCTTGTCGTTTATGAAGCTCGGCTTGATTCCTGATTGTGCGGCGTTTTATACGCTGCCTCGCATTGTCGGATTGCAGCGTGCCAAAGAGCTCGCCTTTTCGGCCAGAGAATTGAATGCGCAAGAGGCCCAAGATTTGGGGATCGTCCTGGAGGTGCTTCCAGAGGGGCGCGTGCTCGAGCGCGCGCAACAGATGGCGCATTGCTTCGCCCAAGCGGCTCCCGCCGCGCTGGCCATGACAAAACGAGCCTTCAATGCGTCGTTGAATAGTTCGCTGGAAGTCATGATGGACATCGAGGCGGATGGCCAAGCGGTAGCGCGTACGAGTCAGTGGCATACGGATGCTGTGCAGCGATTTTTAAAGAAAGAGCCCTCCGCATTTAAGTGGCCTCGTTCGCTGGATTGATGTTTTATTCCTCGTCCAAGGTAATCGGGCGCGTGCCCCTCACGCTAGTGTGTGGTGAGCAGAGCGCGCTAAGGCGTTTGTTCGTGAGCCGTTGGTTGAGGCAGTTGCCGCCGCAATGCTTTAAGTTGCTGGCGCAACGCCCCGAGGCTACCGATGCTTTTGATGGGGTTGATGCCCAGAGGTTTGACGGCGCCATGGGGGCAGTAGACGAGGACTGCCTCTGTTGTGGGTTGCGTAGTGGGTTGGGCGACGCGTTGCGCAGTATATTTTTGAGCGCCTTGTCTGCACGCGGAGAACGACTTGAGCGAGGGCTAATCGACTCGGGCAACATTCGTGCCGAACAGTTGCAGCAGACCTTAAAGCACACGCCCTTCCTGGGACAGCGGTTTGTGTATCAATCGACCCTATGGGTGCTCGACCCGTCGGAGTTTGATGTGCAGCGCCTGAGCGAAATCCTGTTCGGTGTGCCGAGTGGTCCTGTCGGCGCGCGCCATGATCTGTTGCCTGTTGGTTGTGTGGTTGTCAATCAGCCCGCAGGCTGGGCAATCGGAACGTTTGAGTCCGCCTTCGAGAAGATTAACAGAGCTGTCTTAGCGGTGTCTCCCGAAATTGGTGTGGTGCGTTTGTTTTCTGAATCCCTTGCGGCGGATATGAGTCTTTTGCCGAGCCCTGCTAAATCACGGTTAGTGGGTAAATAGCCTCAGTCTTGGTTAAAAGGCTTGAGATTAGAGGGGGAAGTGCGTTACACTTGACTTCAATCGCTGTAACGATATTGCAGTAAGTTCATCGCGTCACGTGGGTTAAAGCGTAGAATCAATGCGCGTGAGACGAAATCGCTGGTGCGAATGAAAAGCGCGGGCGTTGTAAAAAATATGTATGAACTAGGTTCAGCCAGATTGCCAATTTGTTTACTCTGCGCAATCTTGGGCGTTAGCCATGCACGCTATGCGTGAGGCGTTGGTTCAAACCGTAACGATTCAATTGCTCCGATCTGACTAAGACAGCAAGTGTGTCCACAGAGACTTTCACGTCTTGCAGGTTAATTCTGCGATCAGGATGGTTGCGCAGTGATCCAGTTAGATAAATATTAAATTGACGGCTGAACGAGATCTACAAAATAAAACTGGCCGAGCGCCAAAAGCGATCGACCAGTTGTATTTGGTTGCGGGGGCAGGATTTGAACCTACGACCTTCGGGTTATGAGCCCGACGAGCTGCCAGACTGCTCCACCCCGCGTCTGAAGAAAAGAAGTATAGCCTACATACGACTTTAGGACAAGTTACCTAGAGCGCTTAACAGGAAATGAAAGACTTATGAATGGTCAGCAAGACAACAAGCACGGCAGTGACAATGAAGTTCCGACGGAAGACGCGCAACCGAGCGACCAGGTTGGTGATCTCGCAATAACGGCAGTGATCATTGCAGAGACCGAGATCGATCCCCAGGTTCTCGCGCATGCGGAAAAAGTCATAGAGACGGCATTGCTATGCGCATCGGGACCGATGCCGCTCAATGAGTTATTCAAGCTGTTTGATGAGCCTTCGTTTACTGGAGCGCAGTTGACGCGTCTGCTTGAAGGCTTACAGCAGGTTTGGCTTGATCGCGGCATGGAGCTAGTCGAGCTAGCAAGCGGCTGGCGATTTCAGAGCCGAGCAGGAATGCAGCGTCACCTCGAGCGTCTGAGCCCGGAGCGTGTGCCGAAATATTCGCGCGCAGTCATGGAGACGCTCGCGATTATTGCGTGGCGTCAGCCGGTCACACGTGGCGATATCGAAGATATTCGCGGCGTGACGGTTTCATCGCAAATCATCAAAACACTAGAGGATCGCGGGTGGGTTGACGTGATTGGCCATCGCGACGGTCCGGGGCGTCCTGGTTTGCTTGGTACGACGCGTCAATTTTTAGATGACTTAGGCTTACGCGCGCTCGATGAGCTGCCTGCTCTGGGCGAGGCGGAAATTAGTGAAGCCTTGCAATCACTTGCGCTCGAAGGTGGCATGACTGCGAGCAACCTCTTGTCGGCGCAGAGCGCAGCGCACGCAACGGATGTTGTTGACTCGTTACCGCTAGACTTAGTAGAGGCGACCGACGAATTGCAAACAGACTCTGCTGAGCGAGGAGATCTGACTGAACAAGAGGACTCAGTGATTCAAGAGAATTCTGCTGAGCAAGAAATTGAAATTCCTACATCGGTGCCCCCATCAAATCTGGAGTCCAAGTGACTAATTCGAATACCGAGCATCCTGACAATCAGGCGTCAGACTTAAAGCCCGAGCAGGTCTCTGCATCACAAGAATCTCCAGAGGGTGCGGCTGCATCGCCGGCAAAGTCGCGCGGACGCAAGTTGCGCACGCCCTTCAGGCGTCGCCGTAGTGACGCACCTGAGGCGTCGGCAGCAGAAGGCTCAGCAGCGCCTGCTAGAAATGCTGTGACGGATTTGTCGATCGATGCCGCGCAAGAACAGGCCGATACGGTC
>JBILHV010000103.1:0-5955 GCA_044350305.1 Burkholderiaceae bacterium | reverse complement strand
CTATCACCTGCTCGGTCTTCACGGCTGGAACACGGGCTTATCGACCACCGACGGACTATTTGTACAGAAACGTAAGCTGCACGCCGGCAACAGTGCCAATCATGAAAACGCTCGACGTGTGCTGCTGAATCGGGAAGTGCAAGCCGTTGTGCTGGAGAACGGCGCCAAGCAAATCCTGAACGAAGGACTGACCTACGAGCGTTGCGAAGTGGGCATCATCACCAATATCGACTGGACCCAGGACCTGTCTGAGTACAAAATTTACTCGCCGCTTGAGCGTAGTGATGTCTACCGTACACAGATGGACGTGATCTTGCCTTCTGGCATGGCCATCCTGCTGGCCGATGACCCACAACTGCTCGCACTATCGCAATACTGCGATGGGCAAATCACTCTCTTTAGTAAATCCGCCTCGACCCCTGCCCTCACTGAGCACATTAGCGCCGGTCACCGCGGGGTCTTTATGGATCACGGTCAGTTGATCATGGCTGAAGGCGCACGACGCTACAACCTATGCAACGTCGCTGCGATCGCGTGCACCGAACAAGCGCAAAATCATCAACAAATCTGCAATGTCCTCGCTGCGGCGGCCGCGGCATGGGCGCTCGGTGTCTCGATGGAACTGATCGAAGCTGGGCTCCTGGGATTTGACCCAAATACCGCGCTACCCTCATGATCAACTCCTTTGGCTGCGCTAATATTCCGCCATCGTGGTGAACATCATTTTTTCCACAGGAAAACAAATGGAAGTTTCTCGTATCCGTGCTTTACGTGGCCCCAATTTGTGGAGCAAACATACTGCGATCGAAGCAGTCGTCACCTGCACCGGCGCTGAGGCCGATCTCGATCAGATCCCGGAATTTGTGACACGCTTACGTGCCCGCTTCCCCGATGTCAAACCTTTGCGCCCCTTGGGTCACAAAGAGCCAATAAGCGTCGCACATGCCCTGGAAGCTGTGGGCCTTGGTCTGCAAGCGGCAGCGGGCTGTCCGGTTGCCTTCGGACGCACCAGCGCCACGCCGGAAACCGGCGTTTTCCAAATTGTTTTTCAGTACACCGAAGAGCCTGTGGGCCGTTTGGCCATGGAGCTCGCCGAAGCTCTTTGCTTAGCGGCGTTAAACGACGAACCCTTCGATATCAAACTCGCATTAGCCAAGCTGCGTGAACTCGACGAAGACGTGCGTCTGGGACCTAGCACCGGTTCAATCGTTGATGCAGCGCTTGCACGGGGCGTGCCTTTTCGTCGCCTCACAGAGGGCAGTCTTGTTCAGTTCGGCTGGGGTAGTAAACAGCGCCGTATTCAGGCAGCAGAAACGAGCAACACCAGCGCGATCGCTGAAGCCATCGCCCAGGACAAAGATCTTACTAAGATGCTGCTTGAGGCTGCGGGCGTTCCTGTGCCCACGGGTTTTGTTGTATCCGACGAGGCGCAGGCATGGGAAATCGCCAACAAAGTTGGGCTCCCCGTAGTGGTCAAACCACGCGATGGCAACCAGGGTAAAGGTGTGGCGGTCAACATCGAAACGCGAGAGCAATTAGCGAAGGCCTTTGCGGTTGCAAGCGATATCAGCAGCGACGTGATTGTCGAACAATACATCCCTGGTCACGACTTCCGGATGTTGGTGATTGGGAATAAATTAATCGCAGCTGCGCGCAGAGATCCGCCGAATGTGATTGGTGATGGCGCCCATACGATTGCGCAACTTGTCGATCAAGTTAACTTGGATCCGTTACGTGGGGATGGGCACGCGACGGCCCTCACCAAGATTCGCTTTGACGACATTGCCATCGCAACGTTGGCCAATCAGGGTCTGACAGCACAATCCATCCCTGAAAAAGGCAGGCGAATTCTGTTGCGCAACAACGCCAACTTAAGCACCGGTGGCAGTGCGACGGATGTCACCGATGAAGTACATCCAGAATTAGCCGCGCGCATTATTACGGCGGCACAAATGGTCGGTCTAGACATCGCAGGGGTAGACCTTGTCGCCGAGACCGTCGCCAAGCCGATGGAAGAGCAGCGCGCTGGTATCGTCGAAATCAATGCGGCGCCTGGCTTGCGCATGCACCTGAGCCCCTCTTTCGGCAAGCCACGCCCCGTGGGCGAGGCGATCGTCTCCACGATGTTCGCCGAAGGCGACAACGCCCGCATCCCCGTCGTGGCCGTGACAGGCACAAATGGCAAAACGACGACCGTGCGACTGACTGCCCACTTGCTTAGGACAAGCGGCAAGCGCGTAGGTATGACAAACTCTGACGGCGTCTATATTGAGCAGCGCTGTATCGATACCGGTGATTGCAGTGGGCCACGCAGTGCCCGTAACGTGTTGATGCATCCGGATGTCGATGCCGCAGTATTAGAAACTGCGCGTGGAGGCATCTTGCGCGAAGGCCTTGCCTTTGATCAGTGCGATGTCGCCATCGTCACGAACATTGGCATAGGCGATCATCTGGGGATGAACTTCATCAACACCACGGATGGGATTGCACTCGTCAAGCGCGTAATCGTTCAAAACGTTGCACCGCATGGCAGTGCCGTACTCAATGCCTCAGATCCGATGGTGGTTGGCATGGGTGACGTATGCCCGGGCTCAGTCATTTTATTTTCCCGGGACAAACAATTGCCCGCCTTGAACACGCACAAAGCGCAAGGCAAGCGCGTGGTGTTTGTGGATGGCGAAACCATCGTCTGTAGCGAAGCGGGTCAGGAACACCGGATTGCGCTCAAAGCGATCCCACTGACGCGCAATGGCACGATCACGTTTCAAACTGAGAATGCCATGGCGTCCATCGCCGCAGCCTGGGCGCTCGGCCTAGACTGGAGCATCATTGAAATGGGCTTGGCGACTTTCGTGAACGACGCCCAAACCGCCCCCGGTCGCTTCAATGTATTTGACTATCGCGGTGCAACGGTGATTGCCGACTATGGCCACAACCCGGATGCCATTCTGGCCTTAATCCAAGCGATCGAAACGATTCCCGCGAACAAACGTATGGTTGTGATTAGCGGCGCTGGTGATCGTCGCGATGAAGACATCATCCAGCAAACGGAAATCCTAGGCGAATCCTTTGATCAGGCCATTCTTTATCAGGATCAATGCCAACGTGGCCGCGAAGATGGCGAAGTGCTGGCGCTGTTGCAGCTCGGCCTGAAGAATGCGTCACGGACAAAAGAAATTGTAGAAATACGTGGAGAGTTCACCGCGATTGACACGGCGCTGGCCAAACTGCAGCCCGGACATCTCTGTTTGATTTTAGTGGATCAAGTGCAAGAGGCACTTGATCACTTAGCCAAACGTATCGCCGAAGCCTAGCTCTTGCTTTTCTCGTTTGCACTACCTGGTGCAAATGGGAAAGCAGCCATGAGCGCCCGAGTTTGATCCTGCATCTTGTCCTGCATCTGAGACAACATGGTCTTGCTCTGCTCGACATAACTGTTCATCATGGTTTGCACGGCGGGCGTTTGCGCAGTCATCATTTGCGTCCAAACATCGGGCGCAAATTGGTTCGTGCCGCCGTATAAACCCTTTGACTGCTCGGCCATCCGGTCCTGCACTTCCATAAAGACCTCAATGTTTTTCTCAAGGTACGAGCCCATCATCCCTTGCATGGCGTGGCCATAAAAACGGATGACTTGCGCAAGCATCGTCGAGGAAAACATCGGTACCCCACCACTTTCTTCTTCAAGAATAATCTGCAACAAGATGCTTCGCGTCAGATCTTCGGCTGACTTCGCGTCTACGACCTTGAACGATTCATTCTCGAGCACCAGTTGCTTCACATCCGCTAGCGTGATGTAGGTGCTTGTTTTTGTATCGTACAAACGGCGATTGGGATACTTCTTAATCAATCGTACGTTCGTCTCTGCTGCTTCAGTCATTACTTTCCCCAATACTTGTTTTTAATTTTTAACTACCGATCCATCAAAAGACCATCTGTCTGATGCCCTTAACCCATATGCAAACCACCATTTAAGGAAAAGTCTGCGCCCGTCGAAAATCCTGACTCTTCCGAAGCAATCCACGCAATAATCGACGCGATTTCCTCAGGACGCCCTAAGCGCTTAACGGGGATGGTCGCGACGATCTTTTCTAATACGTCTGGACGAATCGCACGAACCATGTCCGTGCCGATATAGCCAGGTGACACTGTATTGACTGTCACGCCCTTGCTCGCAACTTCAAGAGCAAGCGACATTGTAAAACCATGAATACCCGCTTTGGCTGTCGCGTAATTAGATTGCCCAAACTGGCCTTTTTGGCCGTTTACCGAGCTGATATTAATAATGCGTCCGAAACCTCGATCGGCCATGCCATCAATCACTTGCTTGGTGACATTAAACAGACTGTTTAAGTTTGTATCCATCACCGCACGCCAGTCATCTGCAGTCATTTTGCGAAAGACGCCATCGCGCGTGATCCCTGCGTTATTCACCAATACATCCACTGGGCCATGCTCGTCCCGAACCTTCTTAAAGGCTGTGGAGCAGGACTCCCAATCTGACACGTTACCGACCGAAGCATAGAAGGTATAGCCTAAGACTGCTTGCTCATCGATCCATTGCTGATGATCGCGGCTTGGGCCACACCCTGCAATCACGGTCATCCCTTCTTTGGACAATCGCTGACAAATCGCCGTGCCGATGCCACCCATTCCACCCGTTACGTACGCAATCTTTGCACTCATCGTCATCTTCCTTTGCCGGTTTCTGCGGCCTGTGGCACCACGCTAAACTGCTCTGACCTTTACGTACGATCCAGGCGCTGCCTCGATCACTTTATGTTTTGTACTGCCTAGTGCCTTCGCTGGTTTTACTTTTTTTCCGCTTTGAGCCGCCAGCCATTCGTACCAGTCCGGCCACCAGCTACCGGCCACCTCAGTCGCAGCAGCATCCCACTTCTCCGGATCGGTGTGTGAAGACTTGTCAGTTCCCACCCAGTAATTGCGCTTTTTCTTGGCAGGTGGATTGATCACGCCCGCAATATGCCCTGACGCACCGAGTATGAAACGATTCTCACCTGAAAACAACGACATCGATGCGAATGCCGAACGCCACGGCACGATGTGATCCTCGCGCGAGGCATACAGATACGTTGGCATATTCAACTTGCGTAAATCAATACGCTGTCCACAGCAGGTCAGCTTGTTCGGCGCACGCAGTTTGTTTTCCAGGTAGGTATTGCGGAAATACCAAGTAAAGAACGGGCCTGGTAAATTCGTGCTGTCACCATTCCAGAACAGCAAATCAAAGGCAGCAGGCGTTTCACCTTTTAAATAGTTTGAGACAACATAGTTCCAAACCAACTCATTGGGTCGCAAGAAAGAAAACGTTGCACCGAGTTCACGCGCAGACATCAAACCACCCTGACCAATCTGCTGCTCTCGAAGTTTGGCGTGTTGCTCATCTACAAAGACACCCAGTGCGCCGGTATCTTTGAAATCTACCATCGACGTCAGCATGGTTAAGGCCGAGACGGGTTGCTCACCGCGAGCGGTCGCCACGGCTAGGGCCGTGGCCAGCACCGTGCCACCCACGCAGAAGCCCAGCGCATTGATCTGCTGTTGGCCTGAAATTTCACGCGTGACCTCAAGGGCTTTCAAGACGCCTTCTTCGAGATAATCGTCCCAGGTCGCACTCTCGATGCCGTCTTGATCGTCGGCTAAGGGGTTACGCCACGACATCAGAAACACCGTAAAGCCTTGCTCAACCGCGTGACGCACAAAGGAGTTCTCGGGCTGCAGATCTAGAATGTAAAACTTGTTGATGCAAGGTGGCACCAACAAAATCGGACGCTGATAGACCGTGGTCGTGGCGGGCTTGTATTGAATCAATTGAAAGAAGCGATTCTGAAACACCACAGCACCTGGGGTTGTTGCCACATTTTCGCCAACCTGAAACTTGGTCTCATCTGTCTGGCTAATGCGCCCACGCTGCACATCGGATAATAAATTCTT
>JBILHV010000002.1:0-19797 GCA_044350305.1 Burkholderiaceae bacterium | reverse complement strand
CCGGCGAGATCACCTACGGACTTGAACGACTCGCGATGTACCTGCAAGGCGTCGAGAGTGTCTACGACCTCATCTGGACCGAAGGGCCCCGCGGCAAGGTGCTTTACCGAGACGTGTTTCATCAAAATGAAGTGGAACAGTCCACCTATAACTTTGAACATTCGGATGCTGAAACGCTGTTCCGTCATTTCAGTGACTTTGAAAGCCTCGCCAAACGACTCATGGAAGTTCCCTTAGCCTTGCCTGCGTACGAAGCAACTCTGAAAGCCGCCCATACCTTTAATATGCTGGATGCCCGAGGCGCGATTAGTGTGACGGAGCGCGCTGCTTACATTGGTCGCATCAGGAATCTGTCTCGAGCCGTTGCACAAGCCTACTTCGAGTCGCGCGAAAAACTAGGTTTCCCGATGCTTCATGCAAACAAAGGGGCAAACTAATGTCTACCCGCCCCCTTCTTGTGGAACTCTTCACCGAAGAGCTACCCCCTAAAGCACTGCCGAAACTTGGCCAAGCGTTTGCCCAAGGCCTACACGATGCACTGCAAGCACTCGGCCTGATCGGCACCGACTGCGTGATCGAAGCATTCGCCACACCACGTCGGCTCGGGGTCAAGCTCAGCGCGGTCCTGAGCATCGCGCCCGATCAATCTTTCTCTGAAAAACTCATGCCGGTCAAGGTGGGGCTCGATGCGAACGGCGGCGCCACGCCCGCATTATTAAAAAAACTAGCCGCGAAGGGCTGGGAATCTATGGATGTCAGCACGCTCGCTCGCGAATCGGATGGTAAACAAGAGTATCTCGTCGCTTCTGGCACAGCGTCCGGCGCAAAACTTAACGACGCACTACAAGGTGCAATCGAATCGAGCATTGCTGCGCTACCTATTCCCAAGGTGATGAAGTATCAACTTGCGGATGGCGAAACCGCTGTCAAATTCGTGCGACCCGCGCACGCCCTGCTTGCCCTGCTTGGCACAGAAATTATTCCAGCAACGATTCTTGGCCTTCAATCTGGTCGGCAGACATTTGGGCATCGGTTCCTACACCCAAGCGCCTTAACGATTGAGAGCGCAGATAGTTACGAAACGCAGCTTGCCCACACAGGAAGAGTCACTGCAAGTTTTGTGCTGCGTCGTGCCCAAATCGCTGAACAGCTACAGGCCCAAACGCTCAAGCTTCAAGCCAGTATCGGAACAGGTCCAGAAGTCGACGCTCTGCTCGATGAAGTCACCGCCTTGGTGGAAGCACCTGCGGTGTACGTCGGCACATTCGAAGAGCGTTTTCTGACTGTTCCCCAGGAATGTCTGATTCTAACGATGCGTCTGAATCAAAAATATTTCCCCCTCTTCAATAAAGACACTGGCGCCCTCACCAACCAGTTTCTGATTGTTAGCAACATGCCGACCAATAAGCCTCACGCGATTATCGAAGGCAATGAGCGGGTCGTACGACCCCGCTTGGCTGATGCACAATTCTTTTTTGAAACCGATCGCAAAACTCCCTTGCACGCACGCGTCGCCCAACTCGACTCGATCGTCTACCACAACAAACTTGGGACACAACTAGAACGTGTCGGTCGTGTGCGCGCGATCGCAGCCCATCTCGCCAAAATACTCGGCGCCGACACAACCCTCGCCGAACGTGCTGCCGAACTTGCCAAAGCGGATCTCACGACCAATATGGTGGGCGAGTTTCCAGAACTTCAGGGCATTATGGGCGCCTACTACGCCCGAGGTGACAACGAGGCACCTCAAGTCGTGCAAGCACTCGCTGAGCAGTATCGCATCCGCTTAGATACTCCCATCACTGCATCCAATATGATCGCAGCGATATTATTTATCGCTGAGCGGGCAGAAACCTTAGTGGGGATCTGGGGAATAGGTTTAGCTCCCACCGGGGAGCGCGATCCTTTCGGCTTGCGTCGCGCTGCGCTGGGCCTCATCAGCGCTTTCGAGCAGCTCACCGCAGGCGGAGTATTAAAAATACAAAACGCTGGCCCACTTTCCCTTGAAGATCTGCTTGCCACCAGTGCCAAACAGTTCCCGAGCGGCACGCTTGCCGAACAGACCATCCCGGAAGTCCGAGACTTCATTCTCGAGCGCTTACGTAACCAGCTAATTACACATTACGATCGGCATGCCGTCGAAGCGGTGCTCGCGCTCACGCCACCACTGCACCAGGTTGTCGCACGCGTCGTGGCCGCAGAAAAATTTGCACTGAGTTCCAGTGCCGCAAGTCTCGCGGCGGCGAATAAGCGGATTGGCAATCTCTTGAAAAAATCAGAAGGGCAACTGCCGGCTGTTGAAGCAACGCTCTTGACTGAACCTGCCGAACAAGCACTCGCCAAAGCAGTGGCACAAGCGCAACCCATTGCCCAGCAACAATTTGAAACAGGCGATTATGTCGCAGCCATGGATACTCTCGCCCAAACGAGAGAAGCCGTTGATCTGTTCTTTAACGACATCATGGTGATGACCGATGACATCGCAGTGCGAAACAACAGATTGGCACTCCTTGATCAGCTGCATCGACTCATGAATCAAGTTGCGGATATCTCAAGGCTTGCCCCATGAAACTCATCATTCTCGATCGCGATGGTGTGATTAACGAGGATAGCGACGCATACATCAAACACCCTGACGAATGGCATCCGCTGCCCGGCAGTCTAGAGGCGATTGCACGGCTGCATCAAGCGGGGTGGACCATTGCGATTGCCTCTAATCAATCTGGTCTTGCGCGCGGGCTTTTTGACATCACGGCGTTAACCGACATTCATCAAAAGTTTCGTAAGGCCTTAGCGACTCTTGGCGGGAATGTGGATGCTATTTTTGTATGCCCGCATGGCCCAGACGACAACTGCCTGTGCCGCAAGCCACTTCCTGGTTTGTTTCAGGACATTGGTCACCGCTTCGACACGACCTTAGAGGGCGTTCCTGCAATCGGGGACTCGCTGCGGGATCTACAAGCCTCAGCTACTGCAGGTTGTGTCCCGTGGCTTGTACAGACCGGCAACGGCCTAAAGACCGCAACCAAAGGCGGCTTACCTGCCGGTACGCGCTTGGCCAAAGATCTGGCCAACGCCGTGGACCAGATTCTGTCCGAGACCCATTAAATGATGCTTGCGATTCGCGCTACCGTTTTCACGCTGTTTCTAATCGTCACGGTTATTCCCTACGCCTTTGCCTGCATGCTTTGGTCGCCACTATCCTTGAGCTGGCGCTACAAACTCACAATGGGCTGGCCTAGGCTTGCCGTCTGGGGAGCGAAAACAATTTGCGGTGTGCAGTGGAAAGTTCAAGGTTGGGAAAATCTCCCGAATGGACCCGCGATCGTGCTGTCAAAACATCAGTCCGCGTGGGAAACTTTATTTCTGCCCTCACACCTGCCGCGCGAGGTGTGTTTTGTTTATAAACGCGAATTACATCGCGTCCCGTTTTTTGGTTGGGGACTCGCGTTGCTAGCAATGATCCCCATCGACCGCAGCAAAGGTCGCGACGCCTTTGACCAAGTCGTTAAAGTGGGCCAAGAACGCTTAAACGAAGGTCGCTGGCCGATATTATTCCCCGAGGGAACTCGCATCGCCCCCGGAAAAACGGGACGTTTCAAAATGGGCGGCGTACTATTAGCAACGCGCACCGGTGCGCCCATCATTCCTATCGCACATAACGCGGGCGAATGCTGGCCTCGCAATGCCTTCATCAAACGACCAGGTTGCATTACAGTATCTATTGGACCCGTTATCGAATCAACGGGACTGACCCCAGAGCAATTGAATGAGAAAGTTCAAGCTTGGATTGAAGGTGAAATGCAACGATTAAACCCTGAGCGTTATTCGACATAACAATGAGCCAGCTCGAGCTTTTGCTTTCCGGTAAAGATAGCCCCAAGCCTAGCTGGACCATTGCGCCCGCAACTATTCCCCTTGGCGCTAAGTGGCGCGTCGTAGAACATGGCGATCAGGCGGTAGGTTTCATCTTGATGCGCTCGCGCCGCCGCAGCATTGGCTTTGTCATTCTCGACGAAGGCTTACGTGTCACAGCTCCGAACTGGGTCACGCTATCGCAGATCGATGCGGCCGTCATCGAGAAAATGTCCTGGATTCTATCGAAGCTTCAAGACTGGCAATCCCGTAAACAACGCTTAGCGATGGCAGAGACACGCTGGCAATCCGGGGGGGAACTCCCCTATCTGGGATGCCGCATTGTGTTGCGCAGCGGTGTGCCCGGACCACACGTTCCGCACGGCGCGCCCTACTTTGAAGGCGATGCGAATGCACCGCAAACTGGGCAAGCGCTTTGGCTGCCCTTACCAAACGATGCCGATACCCACCGCATGCGCGACATGACCCAGGCTTGGCTGCAGTCCCGCGCCGCCATGTGGTTTGATGCGCGCATCAAACACTTTCTCGCAAGTACTGGATTAACCATTCGACGTTGGCGACTATCGTCTGCTGCCACCCGCTGGGGTTCCTGCACCAGCGATGGAAACATCATGCTGAACTGGCGGCTCATTCATTTCACACCCATGGTGATCGACTATGTCATTGCACATGAAATCGCGCACCTGCGGGAAATGAATCATAGTCAAGACTTTTGGTCAGAGGTGGAACAACTCTACCCAGATTTTCATCTCGCTAAAAACATACTGCGGCACCACACTCCAGACGGTATTCCCGAGATCTAACCATTAGGTCGAAGGGTTATCATGGAAACTATCTCTTCCTTATTTCATGTTGGCTACCCCGAGGTCTCATTATGCGAATTCTTCACACCATGCTGCGCGTCGGCAATCTCGATCGCTCCATCGAGTTCTACACCAAAGTATTAGGAATGCGCGTACTGCGCAGTACCGAATACCCCACTGGTCGCTTCACCAACACGTTCGTCGGTTATCAAGATGAACGCGACGGACCGGCTCTGGAGCTCACCTACAATTGGGATACCGCCTCTTACGATCTTGGCACAGGCTACGGCCATATTGCTTTGCAAGTTGAAAATGCATACGAAGCGTGCGATCGCGTCAAACAGTTAGGTGGCAAAGTCACACGCGAAGCCGGCCCCATGAAGCATGGCTCGACCGTTATTGCATTCGTTGAAGACCCGGATGGCTACAAAATAGAATTTGTACAAAAGAAATTCGACTAACGTCTTCTGATCGCGCGGATACGGCCCTCCACATGAAAATTGTCATCGCTCCCGACTCCTTCAAAGAGTCGCTATCCGCACCCGAGGTTGCCTTGGCGATCGAACGAGGTATTCGGCGTGCGCTTAAAACGGCGACGATCGTGCGCGTACCGATGGCTGATGGCGGAGAAGGCACGGTTGAAGCGATCTTAGGTGCCTCAACGAGTGAGCGCCGCATGAATACCGTGCTTGATGCACTTGGACGTCCGATTGAGGCCTCATGGGCGCGATTGCCTGAAGATGGCGCGGTCATAGAAATGGCGTGCGCCGCCGGCTTAGAACACATTCCCGCTGCCGAACGCGATCCATTGCGCGCGACGAGCTACGGCGTCGGACAGCTGATCAGTCATGCACTTGACTCCGGCGCACAGCATATCGTGTTGGGCCTTGGAGGCTCAGCCACGAATGATGCAGGTGCTGGGATGCTCGAAGCACTCGGTCTGCGCTTGCTAGACAAGCATGGCGTGCCTCTTGCGCGTGGCGGGCTGGCCTTGGCACAACTCGCCAAGCTAGACGCAAGCGCGCTGGATCCCCGCCTAGCGACCATCCGCGTCACGATTGCCTCCGATGTGAATAACCCGCTGTGCGGCCCCAAAGGTGCCTCAGCGATCTTTGGACCGCAAAAAGGCGCAACACCCGCTCAGGTACAAACGCTCGATGCAGCGCTCGCTCACTTTGCAGAACTGTGCGCTCAAACACTAGGTCGCGACATGCGCGACGCACCCGGCTCCGGCGCCGCGGGCGGACTCGGTTTTGCTGCGCACGCGTGGTTGCGCTCGACATTCAAGCCAGGCGCAGAGGTCGTGGCAGAGATTGGCGGCTTAGCGTACGCCATTGAAGGTGCAGATTTAGTCATCACGGGCGAGGGTCGCATGGATGCGCAAACCTTGCTTGGCAAGACTCCAATGGGCGTTGCGCAGATTGCCAAACGTGCAGGAGTCCCGGTCATTGCAATCGCGGGGTCGTTAGGCGATGGCTACCAAGCGTTGTACGAAGCAGGTATCCATGCGGCGTTCAGTCTCGCCTCAGGGCCTTGTACGCTCGCCGATGCTTGCCGCAACGCATCCGCACTCCTTGAGGATCGCGCACAAGACATCATACGGGTGTGGCTCTCCAGCCGTCTAAGCGCGAACGCCGGCCGTAAATAGCGCGTCCGTCATCCCAACGAAACCAGCGACTGAAACCTGCTCTGCACGCCAAGTGGGCAGAACGCCGAGCGCCTCCCAGGGAATGATGGCCATCCACTCACCCAGCACGCCTCTCAGCATTTTGCGACGCTGAGAGAAAGCGCGCTGCACCACTGTCGCGAAGAGCTTTTCATCTAGAGCCTGCAAACGCTCTGCGCCTAGCGGAATCATTCTCACAATCGCAGAGGTGACACGCGGCGACGGGTCGAAAGCCTCCGGCGCGACATCAAATAATTTGTGGATTTGGTAGCGGTACTGCAACATGACACTCAGTCGGCTGTAGTCTGAACCACCAGGCTGCGCCACCATCCTATCCACCACCTCTCGCTGCAGCATAAAGTGCTGATCACGCACATGATCGGCACAATCAACCAAAGCAAAGAGTAAGGGGCTAGAAATGTTGTAGGGCAAATTGCCAACAATACGCAATGCCTGACCGAACTGGCGGAAGTCTACCTGCAAGGCATCGGCCTGAACGACAGTCAGCCGATCAACAGAAAACCGCTGGCTGAGTCGAGCGGCGAGATCGCGGTCTATTTCAATTGCCGTGAGTTTTTCAAGTTGCTCAAGCAAGGGAGCTGTTAGCGCTGACAGCCCCGGCCCGATCTCAATCATCACATCGTCACGTTTAGGTGCAATCGCCCTCACGATGGCATCTACGACCGCCAAATCTACCAAAAAATTTTGGCCGAAACGTTTGCGTGCCTGGTGTGCAGTCACGCGCTAATTCCTATTGAGTCGCTCAGTTTTCTCGAGACGATTGTCGATGTAAGCCTGATTACGCACTCGCTGCAACCACGCATCAAATTCTGATTCGGAACGCCGAATAAATAGACGCTGCCGGACTTGGTTACGTAAATACTGATCTGCCATATCTTGCGTACGACGCTTCTCAACCAGAATCAGATGCCAGCCAAACTGACTTTGAACAGGCTGACTCAACTCACCTATGTTGAGCGCATTCATCGCTTTTTCAAAGGGCGGAACCGTTTCGCCGGGATTCAGCCAGCCAAGATCCCCGCCCTGTGGGGCAGATGCGTCATTCGAAAAGCGCCTAGCCAAATCACTAAAAGACTCCCCGCCCTGCACAATGCGCAGACGTATATCCGCCAGCCGTTGACGCGCGACATCATCCGTCATGACCGCCGAGCTCTTTAACAAGATATGACGCGCCTGGGTTTGCTGAACAGGCATCGGTCCTTTAGGTAACTGAGTATCCGGACCAGTTGGTGCCGGTGGTGGTGCCGGTTGCGCCTGGGGTGGGGGTGTACCCCCAGCACGACCCACTACCTTCAGGATATGAAAACCATTTGGACTTTGAATGATATTGCTAATTTGTCCATCAGGCACGTTCGCCACCGCTTTGAGGAAAAGATCCGGCCACCCACTCAGTGGACGCACACCGAGATCACCACCACGGCTCGCTTCCGGCCCCTCCGATGACGCCTTGGCGACATTTTCAAAACTCTCGCCCTTGCGAACCCGAGCAAGCAACTCTTGCGCTTTTTTGCGTAAAGCAGCCACTTCATCAGGGGATGCCCCCTCAGGCACTCGCACCAAAATTTGCGCAATACCCATGATGGCCGGCTGCACGGCTTGCGGTTTCGGTGGGGGAGGTGGCGGCGCAGGTGCGGGCGTTGGTCGAACAGCAGGCAGACCGCCAGCTTCGCGAGCCTTTTGTTCGCGCAAGAAGGCGTCCACTTCAGCGTCGGTAATCAAAATCGTTCGGTCAACCACCAACTGCCTTAGCCGTTCGAGCAACAATTCGCGACGAATAAGATTTTCATAATCAGACCACGGTATACCCGCAGCCTGCAATTGCTGCCGCACCTGCGCGACGGTCGCGTTATTGCGTTTGACGATCGTCTCAATTGCATTATTAATCATGTTCGGCGTGATCTGGATATTGAGCCGACGCCCCTCTTGCAATTCAAGTTTTTCAGTAATCAGTCTCTGCAGAACCTGGGGCTCCAGCACGCTATCGGGCGGCAACTGCACGCGCTGTCCGGTCAGTTCTCTTTTAGCCAACCGCACGCGGGCCTCGAGCTCTCGTCGCGTAATGACCTCTTTATTCACAACAGCAATGATGGCGTCTGCATCACGCTCCGTCCCAGCAGCAGTGGCCCTGGGAGGTGGGGACTCCCGCGTCACTCCGCCCGAAGAAGGCTGCGCAGCAACCTGCACGCCAAACGTAGCGCCCATACAAAATCCGATCAGCGCCATCCAATAACGTAAGGTTTTAATTGTTCGCATCATTCGTACCTTTCAAATTTACTCACGCCCGGAACCGGCGGGTTGATGGGCTCGTAGTCAGGGATACTGCGCCCAATAATACCCATTGGGTTTTGACCTAAGTTACCCAACCCACCTAGCTCTAGCTGGAAAAAGATTGCGCTATTTGTTTGATCCACGCTGACCACATACCGCTGAAACACGACACGCCCCGTCCAACAACAATCGCCTTTATACTCCAGCCCCACTACGCCCTGCGTGACTTTGGGCATTGCAATGGTATTCGATGGATCAACGACGCTGGGGGCATTCACTTTATTAAATGAATAGTCGACCCGCCCGATTGAATACCACTTTTTTGTTAACGGCCACTGGAAACTAGCGCTCACTTGGTTTTGCCCCTGCGGCTGATACAAGGCATCCGGCGGCGGATTAACCTGATAGCGATAAGATAAGGCCAGTGTAGCCAAGCGCTGAGGACGCCAGCGGCCAATAATCTGAGCGCGACTCAGCTCACTTCTATAGGGGTTGTACTGGAGTAGGGACGACACATTCACTGTGTCGGTCAGTGCCGCACTGCCGCCAATCAAGAATTGAGACTTGGTATTGGTACGGGGAGCCTGAAATGGCAAGGTGACGTACTGATCCTCGAAGTAAAACTGCTGCGCGACCGATAACTGCAATCGCTCAAAACCGCTATTTGCATCAAGCCAGCGGCTCGTCAGAGCTAACGTAGCCTGATTTGCGTTTGCAATACGATCAAAGCCTGTAAAAATATTTTCCTGGAAAGCCGACGAAAAACTGAAATCGGCCATAGTCGTGTCATACACAGGAAACTGTGACTGATCCCGGTAGGGTACTCTCAAATAATAGGCGCGCGGCTCAAGCGTTTGAAGGGCCGCCTTACCAAAGAAAGTCGTATCGCGTTCGAAGGTCATGCCTGAATCGACCGACATGATTGGCAAGACTCGGGAGTTCGATGACTGCCCGTACCCGAACCAGTTCTCAAGACCATACCATTCGGTCTGATACTGTGCCATGCTCAGCGCGACCTTAGGTGTGATGTACCAGCCAGGCCTGACGATTGGATACGCGATCGAGTTATAGGACAACGCGCGCTGGCCGTCAGGCTTCCAGCGCAACGACCCCTGGGGGCCATAGGCAAAGCGCTGATCAAGTGGCATTTCAAATTTAGTTAGAGTGTTTTGACTTTGTAGATCAAAACCACCAATACCAAACCGCGCGCCGTTGATCGTGTATTCGGGCACTTTATTGTATTGAGGGGTGACAAACGTCCCGCTTGGCCGAATCGTTTGATATGTCATCACCTGTGCCGAGCTATTCCAGTATTCGTTTGCCCAGCCGGCCCCCACTTGACGCGGCAGCGCAGTGACTGTGGCTTGGTTAATCCCTATATTGGCAAAGTCTTTGAAATAGTTATCGTCAGAGACACCACTGACGTTATAGCCACCATAGAACCCACGCCCAAACCGTTGCCCATACTGGGCGGAATACAGCCATCGATCTTGGCCCGTCTGAATATCATTGGGTAAATATGTCCCGGCCACCACGCCCGAATAGCTCTCGCCCATGTAGCGAAACTCACTGCCTAATTGCGCTCCACGCTTTGTCATGGCGCGCAACTGTGCAGTCATATCGTAATTGGGTGCAATATTAAAATAGTACGGCTGGGTGTAATCGAACCCCGTATTGGTCGTATTTCCAAAGGTCGGGAGCAGAAAGCCACTCTTGCGCTCTTTCTTGATCGGAAACGTCAAATAGGGCGCCGCGAGAATGGGGACATCTTTAAAGTACAACACACCATTACGCGCCACACCTTCATTTGCGGCGTAATCCAAGTCAAGCTTTTCAGCCTCGATATACCAAGACGGCTGCGGACATGGGCAACCGCTGTAGGTGACATCTTTAAGACTCATCTGATTTTTATTGAAAACATCTGCCCACGAGCCAACGCCCGCTCCGCCGTTTTCTATCCAAAAATTAGGCTGCTCAACCGTCGCAGTCCCGTCATCAGAGTTATAGATGATGCTGGTCCCCGATATGACGTTTCCGTCTCGAATCAATCGTGCGTTGATTTGCGCGTCTAATACGCTGGTGCTTTTGTTGTAATCAATCATACGAGCACGAAGCACGGCGTCTTGGCGGCGCATTGCCGCATCACCGATCAAGCTCACATGGTTCTGGGCTTCGCCACGCATCTCGCGAGCCTCCAGAAAGGCAGGCATCTGGTTTTCAGGCGGGACGAAACGATCAAGTTTCGGGGCCACTCGCAACCCATTCAACTGCACCTTCGGAGCAACACGCAGAGAGACAGCCGGATTTGGAACCACTTTAGGCGTTGCCGTCCCCTGCACAGTGGGTTTTGCCTTATTTGAGGGTGCTTCCTTTTGAGACGCCTGCCCGGAGGCCGTCTGATTCGTTGCAATCCCTGGCTCAATGTCGGTGCTTTGGGCTTGGATAGCCCCTGCACTTATTCCCAGAATCGTTGCAAAAAAAAGTCGGGCAAAAAGAAACAGCACGCTTTAAACAGTAACCTATTCAGGGCAGTTTTACCCAAAGTTTGTCGTTAAGTTCCGGCAAACCCTTGCCGCTCTGAATCTATTATAGTTCGGACACAGTCAAATTTAGGGTTTTTAGACAATGGCGGATCAAAGAATACCATTAGTAGTCAAGTGGTTAAATACGCTCTCACCGGGGCTCGGTCTAGAACTTGATACGCTTGCACCCGCCTCAAGCGACGCGAGCTTCAGACGGTATTTTCGGATAGCGTCCGCACGCGGGACCTTGGTGGTGATGGATGCCCCCCCTCCGAAGGAAGACTGTCGCCCGTTTCTAGACATCGCCAGTCGCTTAGCGTCTATTGGGCTAAATGTTCCAACCATCATTGAGAAAGACTTAGCACAGGGTTTTCTGCTTCTTTCTGACCTGGGCCCTACTACTTATTATGACAAAATCATTCAAGGCGTAGAGGATTCCACTTTACAAAAAATGTATCGCGCCGCGCTCACAGCTCTCGTTCGCATGCAGACAGCCGACCACACCGCGCTACCTCTGTACGACGCGCCTCGCCTCAAAGAGGAGCTCGGTCTGTTTACGGAGTGGTACACAAGCATTCATTGCAAGACCACGCTTACCCCTGACACCTTGCAGTCACTAGATACCGTGTTCGATTTGTTAGTCAAACATAACGCAGCACAACCACAGGTATTCGTTCACAGAGACTTCCACTCGCCCAACTTAATGTTCTGTGAGGACGCCAGATTCGGCGTCAATCCAGGAATACTCGACTTTCAAGACGCGGTCGCAGGACCCATTACCTACGACCTCGTCTCTATTGTCATGGATGCCAGAACCACTTGGGAAGAGCCGCAACAAATAGACTGGGCGATTCGCTACTGGGAGCAGGCGCGTAAAAATAATCTGCCCGTGCCCAACGACTTTGCAGATTTTCATCGAGATTACGAGTGGATGGGTCTGCAGCGCAATCTTCGTATTTTGGGAGTCTTCGCTCGGCTAAACCACCGTGACGGCAAGGCCGGCTATTTGGCACACCTACCGCGCGTCAATCAATACGTGCGGCAAGTGGCTGGACGCTATATGGCCTTTAAACCCTTGATCCGCATTTTGGATCAATTGGACCATGTTCAAACCAAAGTTGGATACACCTTCTAATGCGGGCAATGATTCTGGCGGCAGGTCGAGGCGAACGCATGCGGCCTCTGACCGACCATCTTCCCAAACCGCTGCTACCGGTTGCCGGCAAACCGCTAATTGTTTGGCATCTTGAAAAGCTCGCTGCAGCCGGGATCACCGACATTGTGATCAACCATGCCTGGCTCGGGAAACGTATCGAAGAAGCGCTTGGCGATGGCTCGGCTTTTAACGTGCGGATTCGCTACTCACCCGAACCCGTCGCCCTCGAAACGGCAGGAGGAATCGCCACTGCGGGGCCACTGCTTGGTGCCGATCCATTTTTGGTCATCAATGGGGACATTTGGTGCGACTGGAACCCTCTGGCTGCCCACGCAATTTCCGAGCAACTCCGTCAAACCAAACAGCTCGCTTGGCTACTTTTGGTCGACAACCCAGCGCACCATCCGCACGGTGACTTTGTCCGACTCAGTGATGGTCATTTAAGCGACCAAGTCGGCGAGCGTAAAACTTTCTCTGGCATTGGCGTCTACCAACCAGCACTTTTTGCAAATACGGCAGTAGGTCAATCCGCCAAACTCGCTCCCCTTTTGCGTGCGGCCATGGCAGAAAAGAAGATCATTGGCGACCTACACAAGACCTTTTGGCTTGACGTCGGCACGCCCGAACGTCTGGCGGCGTTAGAATACAGCCTTAAGCAGCAACTCTAACTCTCCATGGTCATCCGCGTTCAAGCAAAACGTGCGGTTTTCAAACCCGCCCCCTACGACACGCGACGACGTCCGCGTCGCGTACCAAGCTGGGTCATCATCCTGCTACTAGGTGTCCTACTAGGCGCCGGTGGCGTACTTTTTCTTCAAGCAAGCTATGGGGCCAAGCGCCTCACAAGCGAACAGGCGCAAAAACTGCTGGACGACCTAAAGCTCGTCTCGGCCGAGCGACAAGCACTGCAGACGCAAGTAGATAATCACGCGCGCTCAATCGAGGGCGAGCGCCTGCTTAACGAAGGAATCATTAAAAACCTGCGCGAAGATCTTTCGACGGCTCAAGCCATTATTGCGCCCATGAAAGAACAATTGAATCTCATTGTTCAAACATTGCCCTTTGATCCTCGCTACGGCGTTGTGGGCGTCAGCACGAGCACCTTTACGCAAGCAAAACAAGGTGGGCAGCTCTCCTACCTAATCTGGTTACTGCGCGCCAAACCAGAGAAACAAGATTTCACCGGTTGGCTCGAGCTCTCTTACGAGGGCCGCTGGCCTACCGGGCGCGTTGAAACGATTCCGTCGCCTCGCGTCGCAGTGCAATTCAATCACTATTTACCATTGAGTGGCGTAGCAAACCTACCCGAGGGCTTTGTCGTGCAGCGCGTCAACGCCAAGATTCTGGCTCAAGACGGCAAGCGGCAGATCACCTGGCGCGTTTTACCCGCTCAAGCGCAATAGCAATCGGCATCGTGTCGCATACCAGCCACTCCATCGGTCACACACCTGCGTGGCAGCCAACCCAACGGCTACTCGCGCTTCTTGCGCTCGGCGTATGCATACATGCCGTGTTCGCGACCCTGCTGACGCTCTCTGTCGATGAAGCACATTACGCCTACTATGCCGTCCGACTAGACTGGAGCTACTTTGATCATCCCCCGCTCGTGGGTTGGGTGCAGTGGCCACTGGTCGCGCTGGGTGCATCAGACGCCATCCTTCGTTTTATTCCCCAGGCACTATGGCTAGTCGCTTGTTTACTCGCACGCAGACTCGCCTTCGACCTCAATGCGTTAGTGCCTGCTTGGAATTACGCCTCAACAGCAAAAGAAACCGCAGGCCTCTGGGCGGTGGCACTCATGCTTTGTGCGCCGCTCATGCATGTACTGGCTGTGGGTTTACTACCCGATACCTTGCTCATGGTGTTGACCTTGCTCATTATGCAAAGCACGCTCAGGCTCGCCGTAGCGCCGCTCAATAAGCAGCACGCAACACTGAAGCACTGGCTCGCGCTTGGCGCACTACTCGGATTAGCCGGACTGTCAAAGTACACCGCAATCATCCCAGCACTGACCGTGATCGCGATTCTGATACGCGCGCACGGGATCATGCTCCTGACCAAGCGAGGTCCGTGGCTGGCAGTGGCTCTCGCCCTGCTGATTGTCACACCAGTTTTCGTCTGGAATGCTCAGCACAACTGGATCTCCTTTGTCTATCAACTTGAGCACGGAGGAGGTGGCACCTGGCGGTTACAGCGCTTCGCAGCCTTCATTGGCATCCAACTGATCGCCTACGGCCCGCTACTCGCACTTGGCACCTATCTATGCCTGCGCGACATCATTAGGCAGAAAAAATGGTTCGTAGCGGGCCTGACCTTATTTTTTATCTTTCCTTTTTGCATCACCGCATTGCTCTCTGGCGGCGGCAGCCTGCCACACTGGACCGCCCCAGCCTGGCTCGCCATCGTTCCTTTTGCTGCAAATGCCCTGGGTGCACACTGGGCGAGCGGCAAGCAGTTCTGGGTTCGGGCATTCGTCCGAGTACAAGCAGGTATCTGTCTTTTAGCGTTTGTCCTGCTTTTCTTTGTCGGGATCCCTGGCATTGCTCAAGATCACCCCTGGGGAAAAAAGAATCCACTCGCCGACATGTGGGGCTGGGATAGTGCGGGCGCGCTCGCCCAAACGCTCAGCCACGAACAAAACATTCCGTCTGTTTCTGTCCGCAATTGGACACTCGCAAGCCGAATGGCCTGGTACGCCAAACCCTTACCCATTTATGTCTTAGACAAGCGTTTTGACCAATTTGACCTTTGGTTTGGGGAAATACCCACCGGGGCAGACAGTCTTTTTGTAAACTGGTCACAAATGCGCTTTGCCCTGCCCACTCAACCAGGTGGCTTTGAATCGTGCACGTTCATCAAGCAGCTCGACATCAAACGACTTGGGCGTTCGATTTCAGATTTCAAGTTCTATCATTGCCGCAACTGGGGCGTTGCCCCGAACCCAAAATAGACCTCGTTCTGTGAAAAAAACCTTTAAAGCCCTATGGCCTTACCTTCGTATTGTGCTGTCCTTGCTGCTGCTTTGGCTCGCCGCACGCAATATTGATTGGCAAGCACTCAGGCAAACCAACATAGCGATCAATCCCGGTTGGTTTATCTTGACACTGACTCTACTCGTTTTCGCAAACATCCTCCCTGTGGTGCGCTGGAGCTGGATTATGCGCAGTATGGGTCTGCATCAACCTATCTCACGTTGCATCACACTTTACTTCGCGGGTGGACTCATCAACCAAGGCCTGCCCAGCACGATCGGCGGCGATAGTTACCGTGCCGTTGAGGCTAGCCGGTCAACCACCGCTGCGCGGCGCAGTGATGATCAAGCGCTCGGCACGCGCGCGCCGACGCTGTCCGAAGAGCTTCATCAACCTGTCGATCTCAACCGTGCACCGCCCCGCTTGCGCCTTGGCTTTATCAGTGTTGCGCTCGATCGCGGACTTGGCCTGATTGGTAACAATATATTGGGCGCTCTGGGCCTCATCATGGGTGGCGCCATGATCGCGCCCTGGGGAGAATCTCTCGGATGGTGGGTGCTTGGCACAATGCTCGCTGGAGTTACGCTAGCGAGCCAACTGCTGAGCGTCTCGCGCACACGCCTATGGATTCAAAAAATATTCACGACACTCGGTATGCCTGAGGCAATGCCTGGACTCAATACGGCACTGGGCTGGCCAACGGTCGTGCCCCAGCTTGCCATATCACTGTGCACGCACATCCTTGCCATCACAGCGTTCTGGTGCTGCCTACAGGCATTCGGCACGACGGCGCCCTTCTCTGCGCTGATGGTCGGCTTGCCCGCGCTAGGTTTGTTAATGATGCTGCCGATCAGTATTTCGGGCTGGGGCTTACGGGAAGCAACGCTTTCTACCACCTTGGTGCTCTGGGGGGTCGATAGCGGGATCACCGTCCTTGCGTCCGTAAGCTTTGGTATTGTGACGCTTGTGACCTACCTGCCGGGCGCAATATCGCTTCTAGAGCGCCGACGTCAAGACGACCTAAGCACAAAGCATTAAACTACGACCCCATGAGCTTAAGCGTCGACACCATGCGCACCATCGACCACCGAGTCGGTGTACCTCTATGCGCCCTATTTAGCCCAATCGTGGCTCTGCTCGACTGGGTGACCTTGCTCATTAAGGGTCCTGCAGGCGCGCCACGCCGTCTGCTTTTTATCGAACTTTCTGAAATGGGCAGTGCCATCATTGTGGATCCCGCCATGCGCGACGCGCAAGCGCGCGGTGCTGAGATATTTTTTCTAATTTTCAAAAGCAACCGTGCCAGTCTCACACTACTCAATACGGTCCCGGCTGAAAATATTTTTACGATCGACGCCAGCTCAGTGCTGACCCTGATCCGAGACACAATCAAATTTTTGTTTCAAGCACGCGCGCGCAACATTGACACCGTAATTGATCTCGAGCTGTTCTCACGCTTTACCGCTCTACTGACTGGTCTATGCGGCGCGCGTAAACGCGTGGGCTACCATATCTTCCACGGCGAAGGGCTGTGGCGCGGCACGATGCTCACGCACAAAGTGCACTACAACCCCCACCTTCATATTGCAAAGAATTTTTTGTCGCTCATTCATGCTGCCTTCGCGACAACGATCGAGCAGCCCTACAGCAAAATACACATCCCAGACTCGGCCATTCGTATTGCGCAAGCGACCATCGACCCAACTGTCAAGCAAGCCGTGCTGGGACGTATCGAAGCACTCACCTCGCAGGCCCAGCGTCCCTTCCAACATGGCATGCAACCGCTGCTATTGGTCAATCCCAATGCAAGCGAGCTCTTGGTACAACGCCGCTGGGCTCCGGAGAGTTTTTCAACACTCATCGTCGCACTGGTTCAGCAATGGCCCGACTGCTTAATCCTTATTACAGGATCCCCCTCCGAACATACGTACGTTGAAAATGTTCGTCTCGGTGCCAACGTGCCTAATGCATTGAACTTTGCTGGGCAAGTCAGCTTCGCGGAACTGCCTGCACTGTATACGCTTGCAGATGTCATGCTCACCAACGACTCTGGCCCGGGTCACTTTTCATCCGTAACAGGTCTACACACGGTCGTCCTATTCGGACCCGAAACACCAGCGCTCTATGGCTCGCTCGGAAAATCTATTCCCATCACTGCGCAACTCGCCTGCTCACCTTGCGTGAGCGCAGCCAATCATCGCAAAACTCCCTGCTCAGACAATGCCTGCATGCGTGCCATCACTGTTGACCAAGTCATGCAAAAAATGATTGTGCAATTCACGGCGTCGCGCACATGACACTACCTTCGCGTTCGAACATCACTATGGGCAACCTGAATACCGTTCAAAAAAAAGACTTTTTGTGGTGTGCAGTACCTTTAGTGTTGTGGGCACTTTGCTGGTCCTTCTTCCCCGAGCCCGGTCTATTTCTCTTTCTTAATCAAGCTGCGCGTGTCTTGCCAGACATAGCATGGGTGACCTTCAATATGCTTGGTAACGGCTGGAGTGTTTACGCTCTGCTTTCACCGCTTTTGATTTTCGCCCCGCGCCTATTAATTGGTGCACTCATAGCCGGTGCGATCGCGGGTGCGCTATCGCGCTGGCCAAAACACTTCCTTGAAATGCCTCGCCCGGCCGGCGTCCTTGATCAGACTAGTTTTTATATTTTGGAGCGTCCCCTGACCTCATTTGCCATGCCTTCAGGGCATACGCTTACTGCGTTTGCGGCACTCTCGGGAATTTATTTTGCAATGGACCGCAATCGTCGCGGACCTTTTTTTTGGTTATTTATCTTGGCTGCGTTTGGGGGCTTAGCGCGGATCGCCGTGGGTGCCCATTGGCCCTCAGACGTATTCGCCGGTGCGGCGCTTGGGATTTTGGGCGGACTACTTGGCGGCCATTTTAGTCACCGCCTTCCCGCCTCGGTACTGCACGACACCTCATGGCTTTTACGGGTAATCGGACTGGCTGCGGCGCTTTGCGCCTACATACTGTTGACGAGCAAAATCGATTTCACCATCGCCAAGCCCGTTCAACTGATCCTTGCTTTCTTAGCGCTGACAAGCGTGTTGATATTTTTTTGGCGAAGCGTTCGCTCCGCCAAACGTCACAGCTAACCCAACACTACTTCTGGCCAGTCTCTGACTTGTAACGCGCCAAGTTCTCTGCGTTAGGTGGGTATAGGCCAGGTAGCGCTTGCCCATTTTCCACTTGTTTCATAATCCACACTTCCAGTGCCTCTTGCGACGCAGCGCTTGCAACCACATCATCGAGGAAGGCTGCAGGGATCAAGACAGCGCCATCGTCATCCACCACGACAACATCGCCTGGGAACACGGCGACACCACCGCAGCCAATCGGCTGCTGCCAATCGACAAAGGTCAAGCCGGCAACAGATGGCGGAGCAGCCGCGCCTGAGCACCACACAGGCAAGCCGGTGCCCAAGACACCCGCCAAATCACGCACAACACCATCGGTGACCAATGCAGCAACTTTTTTCTTGGCCATCCGCGCACACAGGATATCTCCGAAAATTCCCGCATCCTGTACACCCATCGAATCCACGACGGCAATGCAGCCTTCCGGCATATCTTCAATCGCGGCACGTGTGGACTTCGGAGAAGACCATGACTCCGGTGTTGCCAAGTCCTCTCGGGCGGGCACAAAGCGCAAGGTAAACGCACGTGCGACCAAACGGGGCTGACCGCTTCGGATCGGCTTAGTCCCACGCATCCACACATTGCGTAAACCCTTTTTTAACAACACGGTCGTTAGAGTTGCGGTAGAAATCCCAGCGAGAATATCTTTTACTTTTGGATCGAGTTGCATATTGACCATGACGGGTCTCCGAATGCGTTAAATGAAATTAGAAAAGAGGTGAAAGGTCATGCTATTTCAACGCGGCGAGTTTCCTTTCCTGGCGCGTTGTTAAACGTGCGATATCTGCGATGTCCTGCGCACTAAGCTTCGGACCAGGCTTACGGATCGCGGCCGAAGCGATCACACCGCGTTGGGCAAGAATATGTTTGCGCACCGCGAGGCCGACGCCCGCCTGCTGCTCATACTTCGCTAAGGGCAAATAACAATCAAAGATGTCGAAGGCACGTTCGACATCACCGGCCGCAAACGCCTTACATACATCGACCATCATCTCGGGATAGGCGAAGCCCGTCATCGCGCCGTTCGCGCCCCGCACCAACTCCTCGGGCAAGAACAAACCACCCCCATTGCCTGTCAAGATAGAAATCTTTTGCAAATCACCTTTTTGGATTGCCTGACAGACCGCAGACAACTTACCCAAACCAGGCCAGTCTTCGTGCTTGAGCATCACACAATGTGGAGAGTTTTTGAGGATACGCATCACCACTGCGGTTGACATCTGCACACCAGTCGACGTGGGGTGATCCTGCAAACACCACGGGACCTCCGATCCCAAGGTCTCATTGACCATATCAAAATAGCTACAAATTTGATCATCCGTGCGCAAACCCGCGGCCGGCGCAACCATCACACCG
>JBILHV010000102.1:0-6136 GCA_044350305.1 Burkholderiaceae bacterium | reverse complement strand
GTTCACGCGTGTCGATAAGGAAGCCTCAAAACGCGGCGACACCTACATCCCCAGCGAACTCTTTTTATTGGCCTTGGCCGATGACAAAGGCGACGTGGGACGTGCGCTGAAAGAAGCCGGTTTGCAGCGCAAAGCGCTTGAGGCTGCTATTGATGCCGTACGTGGTGGCGAAGCTGTTAAAGATCAAGAGGGCGAGTCTAATCGTGAAGCCTTATCCAAATACACGATGGACTTAACCGAGCGTGCCCGTCAGGGAAAGCTCGATCCAGTGATCGGACGTGACGATGAGATTCGACGTGCCATACAGATTCTGCAACGTCGTACAAAAAACAATCCCGTGTTGATCGGCGAGCCCGGTGTGGGCAAGACTGCAATTGTTGAAGGCTTGGCCCAGCGCATAGTTAATGATGAAGTGCCTGAGAGCTTGCGCGGTAAGCGTGTGCTGTCCCTTGATTTGGCGAGCCTGCTTGCTGGCGCAAAATTCCGTGGTGAGTTTGAGGAGCGCTTAAAGGCTGTGCTGAAAGAGCTATCCCAGGACGATGGCAGCAGCATTCTCTTTATCGACGAAATCCACACCATGGTCGGCGCAGGCAAAGCCGAAGGCGCAATGGATGCAGGCAATATGCTGAAACCCGCCTTGGCGCGTGGGGAGTTGCATTGCATTGGTGCGACCACACTGGATGAATACCGTAAATACATTGAAAAAGATGCTGCGCTGGAGCGTCGTTTCCAGAAGGTCATTGTTGATGAGCCCAATGTGGAGTCAACCATAGCGATCCTGCGCGGCTTGCAGGAACGCTATGAGTTGCACCATGGTGTTGAGATCACCGATCCGGCGATTGTCGCAGCCGCTGAGCTTTCGCATCGCTACATCACAGACCGCTTCTTGCCGGATAAGGCCATCGATTTGATCGATGAGGCAGCAGCCCGTATCCGTATGGAAATCGACTCTAAACCCGAAGTGATGGATCGGCTTGATCGCCGTATCATCCAATTAAAAATTGAGCGTGAGGCCGTCAAGAAAGAGACCGACGAGGGCTCGATGCGTCGTTTTCAAATTATCGAAGAAGAGCTTGAAAAATTACAACGCGAGTACAACGACTTTGAAGTGATCTGGAAGAGCGAGAAAGCGGCCGTACAAGGGACGCAGTCGATTAAAGAAGAGATCGAGCGTGCCCGCGCTGAGATGGCTGAATTGCAACGTAAAGGTCAGTTCGACAAGCTCGCGGAAATTCAATATGGCAAGTTGCCCGAGCTTGAGACGCGCCTAAAAACGGCGGAAGGTGCTGGCGCAGCGGCTGATGCGAGCGACAAGCCACGTTTGTTGCGTACACAGGTGGGTGCGGAGGAGATTGCGGAGGTCGTCTCACGTGCGACGGGTATTCCTGTGTCGAAAATGATGCAGGGTGAGCGCGATAAGTTATTGCAAATGGAAGATCGTTTGCATCAGCGCGTCATTGGGCAAGATGAAGCGGTGGGTCTGGTTGCGGATGCCATCAGGCGCTCACGCGCTGGGTTATCTGATGCCTCACGCCCGTATGGATCGTTTTTATTCCTAGGCCCTACAGGCGTGGGTAAAACCGAACTGACCCGAGCCTTGGCAGACTTTTTGTTTGATTCGGATGAGCTGCTGATTCGAATCGACATGAGCGAATTCATGGAAAAGCACTCGGTTGCACGGTTGATTGGTGCTCCTCCAGGCTATGTGGGTTACGAAGAGGGTGGATATCTTACCGAGGCAGTGCGTCGCAAACCTTATAGCGTGATATTGCTTGATGAGGTCGAGAAAGCGCATCCCGATGTCTTTAATGTGCTGTTGCAGGTGCTTGACGATGGACGTCTCACGGATGGACAAGGACGTACGGTCGATTTTCGTAATACGGTGATTGTGATGACCTCGAACCTTGGTTCGCATCATATCCAAGCGATGGTGGGTCAGCCTTACGAAGCGATCAAAGCGGTTGTATGGGATGACTTAAAAAATCATTTCCGGCCAGAGTTCTTGAACCGTATTGATGAGGTTGTCGTGTTCCATGCTTTGGATAGTGCGCATATTGAGAAGATCGCTGGTGTGCAGATTCAACGCTTGGCCAAACGGATGTTGCAGCAGGAGATGATTTTAGAGGTCTCGCCAGCGGCACAAGCCGAACTCGCGCGCTCAGGCTTTGATCCAGTCTTTGGCGCAAGACCGCTGAAACGGGCTATCCAACAGCAACTGGAAAATCCGATTGCGAAGTTGATTCTTCAAGGCAAGTTTGGGCCGCGTGATGTCGTGCCCGTAGATTGGCGAGACGGAAAGTTCGTGTTTGAACGAACTCTCCAGTAACCAAGGCCAATAACCAGCGTCGAGAAGCAGCGCTTACACAGGCTGCAGTGTCTGGTCTACCCTGAAACATCTGGCGCTGTGATCTTCAGTGAGCCAGATTGTTTCAGGCAGCGCTTTTCTGCAGTCGTCCGTGGCCAAGCCGCAGCGTTCTGCAAACACACATCCTGGCGGCAGATTGCTCAGATCCGGAGGAGCGCCTGAAATGGTTTCTAAGCGCGTTCCCTTCTTGACGGAGCCATGGGCCAAGCTTTTGAGCAGGGCGCGTGTGTAGGGATGGCGAGGCGAGCGCATGAGCGTTCGTGTCGTCCCTTGCTCGACGATGCGACCCGCATACATGACGGCGATGCGGTCAGCGACCTCAACAGCTGCGCCGATATCATGCGTTACAAACACAACAGATAGACCAAGCTCACGCTGCAATTCACGCAACAAGAGCAGAATTTGAATCTGTACCGTGGCATCCAGCGCAGTCGTGGGTTCGTCTGCGAGAAGCAATTGCGGTTGGCTTGCTAGCGCCAATGAAATCATGGCGCGTTGACGCATGCCGCCTGACATTTCATGTGGGTAAGCATCAAGACGACGTTCAGGGCTCGGAATGCGTACGCGCTCAAAAAGCGATAGCGCACGCGCACGTGCCTGTTCCTTACTGATGTTCTCGTGCCGCAGGATGGCTTCGGTGATCTGCTCACCGACTGTATAAACTGGATCAAGCGCGAGAAGCGGCTCTTGGAAGATCATCGAGGCCACTTTGCCACGAAATGCCGACAACTCGGAATCCGAGAGCTTCACGACGTCTTGGTCGCCCACCAAGATTTGTCCTTCCAACACTGAGCGAGACGGATTGTGCAGTCGCAGAATGGAGCGCAGCGTGACGCTTTTTCCTGAGCCGGATTCACCGATCAGCGCGACCACTTCACCGCGTTTTACTTTTAAATTAACGCCGGACACCGCACGCACCGGCTTGCGGCCGCCGGTGAACGTCACCGTTAGGTCACGAATGTCCACGAATGTTTTTTCGTCGCTCATGCGACCTCCTGTGCAGCGCGCGGCGCATCGGTGTGTCCACTACCCGCCACATGCATGAGGCAGGCCACACCATGTCCGGCCGTATCGGAGACGAGGGCCGGCATCGTCTGCGAACAGATCGCTTGTGCGTGCACGCAGCGAGTGTGAAAGCGACAGCCCGAAGGGGGATTGATGGGATTGGGCGGATCCCCCGACAGCGGCGGTTCTTCCGTTCGGTTGTCGGGGTCCATTGACGGAACCGACGAGAGCAGGGCGCGCGTGTAGGGGTGCTTGGGTTGCTTGAATAGAGTTTCGCAATCGCCGATTTCAACAATTTGACCGAGATACATCACCATCACGCGATCGGAGATATAGCGCACAACGTTCAGGTCGTGACTGATGAAGACGTAAGTCAGGCCAAAATCTTCTTTCAAGTCCAGAAGCAAATTAAGTACTTGCGCTTCGACGGACTTGTCCAGTGCCGATACCGCCTCATCGAGGATGATGAGGCGTGGTTGCAGAGCCAGTGCACGCGCGATATTGACGCGTTGCCGTTGGCCGCCAGACAATTCATGGGGATAGCGCTCCGCGAAGCGATTAGGATCTAAGCCGACGCGTCTTAAGAGGTCGCGCGCGCGCTCGACCGCATCGTCTTTGGACACGCCGTGCACTTGTGGCGCGAACGCAACCGAGTCCTCGATCGTGAGGCGCGGGTTCAAGGACGCATAACTGTCCTGAAACACCATTTGTGCTTGTCGCCGAAACTCTTTGAGCGACAAGTCGCGACTGCCAACTGAGCGACCGTCAAAGATGATGTCGCCTTGATCGGGTGGGGTCAAGTTCATCAAGAGCCTGGCGGTTGTCGACTTCCCACAGCCTGACTCACCGACCACGCCCAGTGTTTCACCTTGCCGCACGAGAAAGTCGATATCGTCCACGGCGCGCACCACACCACCGCCTCGGCCAAACACGTCCTTCTTCAAGGCAAAGTGTTTGATTAAATTCTTGACCATCAAAAGAGGTTGTGCCGAACCAGGAGCGAGTTCCTTCTTCACTGTCGTATCCATCAGTTTTTGATCTCCATGGCCGTGCGTAATCCATCAGAGACCAGATTGAAAGCGATTGACGTGATGAAGATCATGACGCCTGGCAGCGCGGCGATCCAAGGTTGGACATAAATCGCTGTCCGTAAGGTATTAAGCATAAGGCCCCATTCTGGCTCTGGCGGTTTCACACCTAGCCCGAGGAAGCTTAAGCCAGACGCCAAAATCATTGAGACCGCAATTAAACTTGTTGCGTAAACAAAGATGGGGCCAAGCACGTTACCCAAGACGTGCACGCGCACAATCGTGAAGGCGTTTGCGCCGGAGGCGCGTGCCGCATCCACAAAATCACGACCCCGAATTTGGGTCGTGACACTCTCGGCAACGCGAGCGATTGGCGGGATAAACACAATGGTTAAGGAGATCAGTGAATTGGTAATGCCCGCACCCAATACCCCAGATAAGGCGATCGCCAGTAGAACAGACGGGAAGGCATAAAACACGTCAATCGTCCGCATAATGACCGTGTTGAGCTTGCCGCCTGCGTAGCCCGCAATCAGCCCAATGACTGAGCCGATACAGAAGGCTAAGATCACCGGCGTGATCCCCATAAACAGAGACAGCTTGGTGCCCACAATGAGTCTAGTCAACATGTCACGACCGAGTTCATCGGTACCCAGTAGATGACCCGGGAAGCCGATTGGTTTGAGTCGTTTCATAATTGATGAGGCAAACGGGTCATAGGGCGCAATCCAAGGCCCGAAGATCGCCATAATCAGCAAAAGCAAGATAATGAAACCAGCGAACATCGCTAGTTTGTCCCGCATAAAACGTTGCCCGACATTACGCCAGTAGCCGGTGGATTTCTCCGTTATGACGGCGGGTACTTTGGTCGGGTCGACAGTGATGTTCAACATTTCAGATTCCCTGTTCTATTAGCTACGCGCGATCCGAGGATCGAGCAGGGTTTGAATGATGTCGACGATCATATTCAGTACAACAAAAAACATGGCAAGGACAAGAATGGTTCCCTGAAGCAGCGGTAGATCACGTTGAAAAATTGCTGAGTTCAACAGAAATCCAGTGCCAGGCCAAGAGAATACTGTTTCGATGAGGATCGATCCGCCAAGTAAATAACCGAGTTGCAAACCCATTACGGCCAGAGCCGTCGGCGCTGCGTTCTTGACGACGTGAACGAAGATGCCGAAGTTGGTTAAGCCTTTAGCGCGCAAACCTACGATGAACTCTTGCGCAAGGATATCGGCCACCAGAGCACGAACCGTGCGCGCAATAATCCCCATGGGAATGACGCTCATGGTGACCGCTGGCAGGATGAGGTGTTTGACGTGCTCAAGGTTCCAGACCCAGTCGGCTGAGCCACCAGGACCCGCACCGCTTGGGGGCAACCACATAAGCGTTGAACTGAAGATGATCACAAAGACCATGCCTAACCAGTAGTGGGGCACGCTCACACCCAAGACCGACGTCAAGGAGGCGGCTTTGTCGATCCAAGAGTTTTGAAAGTAGCCCGCGACAAAGCCGAAGAGAGAGCCAAATATAAATCCAATCAGTGTCGCAAATACAGCGAGACGTAAGGTGTTTTTGACGGCTTTAAACACTTCGTCGGTGACGGGTCGGTTCGAGGCGATCGAGGTCCCTAAATCACCTTGCAGCGCACGCACGACCCAGGAAAAAAATTGTTCTGGGTAGGAGCGGTTAAACCCGTAAAGCTCCATCAGTCTGTCGCGCAAGTCTTGCGAGG
>JBILHV010000177.1:0-4395 GCA_044350305.1 Burkholderiaceae bacterium | reverse complement strand
ATTAGCGATGCCTGACATCCAAAAACGCTTCGCAACAATGGGTGGAGTTCCGGGCGGCAACACTCCCGCAGAGTTTGGTGCTTTCATGGATAAAGAGCGCGAAAGCTGGAGAAAAATTGTTGAAGCCGCCAAGCTGCAAATGGAGTAAGTATGCTGGACAAGGTTAAGCAGTCCCTGCAAGAGGCGATTGCGCCGATTCAAGACGGCGCCTCCGTCATGGTGAGCGGCTTTGGCGATGCAGGCATCCCTTTCGAACTCATGAGTGCCATCATGGACAAAGGGCTGCGCGAGCTCACCATCATTAGCAATAACGCAGGCACGCACGAGACCGGCATTGCCGGGCTCATCAAGGCAGGCCGCGTGCGCAAGGTGGTGTGCTCGCATCCTCGGCCCGCGCACTCCGATGTGTTTGCCAACGCATACCGGGCAGGTCAAGTGGAGCTCGAATGTATGCCGCAAGGCACGCTAGCAGAACGCTTGCGTGCTGCGGGCGCTGGGCTGGGGCCTTTCTTCACCCCGACTGGCTACGGCACTTTGATCGCAGAGGGCAAGGAGCAACGCGTCATCAACGGAAAGGGCTACATTATGGAGCAGCCTTTGTCGGGAGACTTTGCTCTAGTGCGCGCCCACCTCGGTGATCGCTGGGGCAACCTAACCTATCGCTGGGCCGCCCGAAATTTTGGACCCGTGATGTGCATGGCGGCGAAGCATTCGATCGCTCAGGTCAATCGCATCGTTCCTTTGGGCGATCTCGCCCCTGAACATGTGATGACCCCAGGCATTTTTGTTCAAGCAGTCGTAGCGATCGGAGGGGAGCGATGAGCAACGTAGCAAGCAACACTTCACACAGCACCTTCAAACCGCTTGGGCGCGGAGAGATCGCTTATCTCGTCGCCAACGACTTCCCGGACGGCTCTGTCGTCAATCTGGGGATCGGCATGCCCACGCAGGTTGCAGACTACCTTCCTGAGGACAGGGAAATACTGCTTCATAGCGAAAACGGTATTTTGGGGATGGGTCGCGCATCGGTGGGCGATGAGATCGATCTGGATATCATCAATGCAAGTCGTACGCCCGTCACCCTAATGGCTGGCGCCTCCATCACCGAGCACACCGTATCCTTTGCGATGATGCGTGGCGGCCATCTGGACTACTCAGTACTTGGTGGTTTTCAAGTCGCTGCGAACGGTGATCTGGCTAACTGGATCACCTCTGGTCCGGATGCCATCGCAGCCATCGGTGGCGCGATGGATCTCGCGGTTGGGGCTCGGAACGTGATTGTCATGATGGAACATGTAGCGAAGGATCAGACACCAAAGCTCATGCAAGCCTGCACCTATCCTTTGACGGGCGCAGGTGTTGTGAATCAGGTCTATACCGATCTCGCCATCATTGATATCACCCCGAACGGCTTCGAAGTTCGTGCAATGATTGAAGGCTTATCCATGGAAACCCTTAAGCAAAAGACTGGCGCACCTATCCAAGCATCGTCTAAGCTGTCAGTGATTCGTCGTAACGCGCAAGGCAAGCCTGTTTACGATAGATAGCATGGATCGCCATACGCGTTGCAATTGAAACGGCGCTTATGGCGCCGTTTTTTTAAATCAGGAGAAAACATCATGAAAACAACAATCCTGGCCTCAGCCAAAACAGCCTTTGCGGCACTCGCCCTGTTTATCGGTTGCGCCGCCCAAGCACAAACAACGAGCAACCCACCCATCACGCTGATCATCCCCTACCCACCTGGCGGTAGCGCCGATATGTTGGCCAGACCCATCCTTCCTGAGCTACAAAAGAAACTCGGTCAAACAATCGTCCTGGATTACAAAGCAGGTGCGGGTGGAACAATAGCGACTCAAGCATTGGCTCGCGCTAAGCCCGATGGCAACACTCTCATTCTGGTACTGACCGCTCACGCCATCAACGACGCACTCTATCCTTCCTTGCCGTACAACACACGCAAAGACTTCGCGCCTGTGTCTCTCGTTGCAACTCTGCCTTTGCTTGTTGCGGCACCACTCTCAACGCCGGTCAACACAATCCCTGAGCTCATCGCCTACGCCAAAGCCAACCCAGACAAGCTGTCCTATGCGTCGGCGGGCAACGGCAACACAAGTCACTTGGCGGTCGAAGTCTTCAAGACAAAGACCGGTACACAAATGGTTCATATCCCCTACAAAGGCAGTGGGCCAGCCGTGATCGCGATGCTTGGTGGTGAAGTTTCCCTGATGTTTGATAGCATTTCGACTTCATACCAGCAGGTCAAAGCCGGCAAGCTCAAGGCGATCGCTGTGACAGGCGCCAAGCGCACAGAAATCCTGCCTAACGTGCCGACTGTTGCTGAAACATTACCGGGCTTTGAAGTGAACGTTTGGTACGGTATTTTGGCACCAGCGGGTACGCCCACAGCGGCGATTGATCGCCTGAACAAAGCGTTTGCTGAGGTCGCACGAGATCCAAAGATCCGCGAGCAACTTGCCTCAAACGGCTATCAAATGGTGGGCTCGACCCCAGCCGAGTTTGGCAAACACATCGAGGCGGAGCTCCAGATGTGGAATAAAGCTGTAAAAGATTCTGGCGCCAAAATTAATTAATACTGACTGCGCACCTTTGCGCGCTAAGCCATTAACGATTCCTAAAGATTCGGAGACCTCATGAAAACATTCAACACAAAAAAAATCACACAGTTTATGAGCGCGATCGGCGCCACAGTTCTTACGGCAGGCATCAGCACATCTGCCCTGGCTCAAGCGAATTGGCCAGATCGTCCAGTCAAGCTGATTGTTGCGTACCCACCAGGCGGGCCAGTCGATGTATCGGGCCGCGTTTTCGCAAAATTCCTAGGTGAACAACTTAATCAATCGGTGATCGTCGAGAACCGTGCCGGTGCGAGCGGCATGATTGGTGCCGACGCGACAGCCAAAGCAGCACCGGATGGCTACACACTCAATTACGTTGCCAGTCCAAGTCTGACCATTTCACCGATCGTGCAACGTAGTAAGTTGTTTGATCCGCGCAAGGACTTTACGCTCATTAGCCCCATCCTCAGCTACACCAATATCCTGCTGGTTGGCTCACAAACAAATGTTAAGTCAGTCAAAGAGCTCGTCGATTACGCTCGGCAAAATCCGGACAAAGTCACCTTTGGCTCTGCCGGCTTTGGTGGCTCAAACCACTTGTCCGCCGAACTCCTCAAGCAATCCACTAACACCCAAATGCTCCATATCCCCTACAAGGGTAACGCCCCCGCGATGGTCGATGTGATTAGCGGAAAGGTTACGTTCATGTTTGATATTGTTGGCACGGGTAAGGCTTTCGTTGAAAGCGGCAGAGCACGTGCACTCGCCGTTACATCGAAGACTCGCAACCCAAGTGTTCCCAACGTACCGACGATGATCGAAGCGGGGATCGCTGACTACGAAGTATTGGGATGGTTTGCCGTCATCGGACCTAAAGGCCTACCTGCTGATGTTGTCGCAAAACTCACCAAAGCTGTCGAAGCCGCGAAGACAAGCAAAGGGTTTACGGATTCTGCCGTTGCAGCTGGCTACACGATCGACACAGGCAATGCCAAGGATCTTGAAAAACAGATCAATAGTGAATACAAAATGTGGGAAGGCGTCGTGACAAAAGGGAAAATTTATCCGGACTAAACGATCAGGCGATCATCTGAACGCATCAGACAGGACGTTGCTCCGTTCTGTCTGATGATTCCAAAGGATCGCCATGCGAGACTCGACTGTCGAATGGTGGCGGTCAGTCTGCCACGATATTTGCACTCTTTATCGTATCGCTCCACTTCTTCAATTCATTTGCCAAAAACGTTTTGAATTGCTCCGGCGAACCGGGCGCTGGCTCTGCACCCGCGGCCATCAAGGCTGCCACTGTTTTTGGATCAGACAAGACCCGCACCATATCGGCGTTGACGCGCTTAACAATATCCGCTGGCGTACCTGCGGGCGCCACCACACCGGTCCAAGAGTATGCTTCATAGCCCGGCAGACCTGCGGCGGAAATCGTGGGAACTTCAGGGAAAAACTTTGAAGTCTCCGGATTACCCACACCAAGCGCTCTAATTTTTCCAGACTTAATAAAGGGCAAGGCAGAAGGTCCGTCAGCAAACATCAATTGCACCTGGCCACCAACCAAATCCTGCATCGCGGGAGCACTCCCCTTATAGGGAATGTGCTGCATTGTTGTGCCAGCGAGGCTATTAAAGAGTTCACCTGCGAGATGCGTACCACCGCCCGTACCCGAGGAGCTATAAGAAAGCTTGCCTGGATTCGCTTTCGCGTAGGCAATCAGCTCTGCCACGGACTTAACAGGCAGAGAAGGATGCACGACAAGCACGATCGGAAACCTCGCGGCCATCCCCACTGGCACGAAGTCTTTTTG
>JBILHV010000101.1:0-6142 GCA_044350305.1 Burkholderiaceae bacterium | reverse complement strand
GGCAAGTATGATCTCAGCACAGGCAATACAATTTGGGCCACCAAACTTGAGCAGCGTCTGACCGCAGGGGTTGGCAGTGATGGCAAAACGACGGCCGTCGTTGCCCGAGATGGAACCGTTATTGCTTTAGATGATGCAGGCGCAGTGAAATGGCGTTCTAAAGCGACGAGCGATGTGTCAGTGCCCCCGGTTGTTGGTTACGGTGTCGTTGTGGTGAGAAGTGGCGACTATCGCATCCAAGCGTTTAATGCTGAGACAGGCGACCGAATCTGGAATGTGCAGCGCCCTGGACCGGCATTGGCTCTTCGCGCACCAGCACGCATTGCACTGTTTGACGGTCTAATCATCACCGGCATACCCGGCGGAAAACTCATCGCGATCAACGCGGTGTCGGGCGATGTGCAGTGGGAGGGGGTTGTTGCAACGCCCAAGGGCTCAACTGACCTCGAGCGTGTGAATGATGTTGTTGGTTTGCCTGCGCTGGCACCACCACTTTTATGTGCGGTGGCTTTCCAAGGACGCATTATTTGTTTTGATTTGTCTGCTGGTGGACGCCCTGTATGGAACAAGAGTTTTTCTAGTGCATCCGGTCTGACTATTGATAACAACCAGGCCTACAGTCCCAATCAGTCCGATGCGGTATCGGCCTTTGGGCTCAAGGATGGAAAGTTGAACTGGACGCAGGATGCGTTACGGTACCGCCAGTTAACAAGCCCTGCCATACTTGGTAGCGCGGTTGCTGTGGGCGATTACGACGGGTATGTACATTTCATGGCTGCGGATGATGGACGTTTACTCGCCCGCATAGCCGTTGGAGGAGGCAAGATCTATGCTCCTTTGATTGCGACACCTCAGGGTGTGCTCGTTAAGACCGGCGACGGCTCTCTTGCTTTGATTGTGTTGAAATAAATATTGTGTCGGTAAAGCCTGTTGTTGCCCTTGTAGGACGTCCGAACGTTGGAAAGTCGACTCTTTTTAATCGGCTGACGCGCTCGCGCTCGGCCTTGGTGGCCGACTTCTCTGGTCTGACCAGAGATCGTCATTATGGTGAAGGGCGTGTGGGCGATACGCCCTTCATCGTCGTGGATACCGGTGGTTTTGAGCCTGTCGCTAAGACGGGCATCTTGCACCAAATGGCACGCCAGACCAAACAGGCGATTGCTGAGGCCGATGTTGTTGTGTTTTTGGTGGATGCGCGTGCTGGTTTAAATGCACATGACCATGACATCGCTCGCTTGTTACGTAAGCTCGGACAAAAAGTTGTTCTGTGTGTAAACAAGGCCGAAGGCATGCAGCACACCAGTGCTGTGGCCGAGTTTCATGAGCTTGGCCTTGGGTTGCCTTGTCCCATTTCAGCTGCGCACGGCGATGGCATTGCAGATTTAATTGAGCATGCTCTTGAGGGGCTAGGTGAGAAGGTTGAAGACGAGGTGTTCGATGCGGATGAGGCTGAGCCGAGTCCGGATGCTTTGGCAAGTGACTCGCCTGAGCCGGTTGAGCCTGTCATTCATCACCGGATCAAGTTGGCAATTGTGGGCAGACCCAATGTCGGGAAATCCACCTTAATTAATACGCTGCTCGGCGAGGAGCGTGTCATCGCCTTTGATTTGCCAGGAACTACGCGTGACGCGATTGAAATCGAGTTTGATCGTGGCGGTAAGCAGTACACGCTGATTGATACGGCGGGTCTGCGCAAGCGCGGGAAAGTCTTCGAGGCGATTGAAAAGTTTTCAGTGATCAAAACGTTGCAAGCGATTGAGGCCAGTAACGTTGTGCTCTTGATGATTGACGCGCAGCACGAAGTGTCCGAGCAGGATGCGCATATTGCGGGTTTTATTCTCGAGACGGGCCGTGCGTTGGTTGTTGCGATTAATAAGTGGGATGGCCTCGATCCTGAACACCGTGAGCGCATCCAACGCGAGTTTGATCGCAAACTCAGGTTCTTGTCGTTTGCTCGGGTGCATACGATTTCGGCATTGCGCGGGCAGGGCATCAATACCGTGTTGCGCTCTGTCAACGCAGCACATGCGGCCGCGTTTACTAAGCTGTCGACACCGCGCCTAACACGCGAGTTACAAGCGGCGATTGAGCAACAACCGCCGCCGCGTAAAGGGATTTTCCGGCCCAAAATGCGCTATGCCCACCAGGGCGGACAGAATCCACCTCTGATCATCATTCATGGCAATGCACTGGATGCGATTCCGGATCCGTACCGTCGATATCTCGAGGGCCGGTTTCGTGATGAATTCGAACTTGCTGGCACCCCTTTGCGAATTGAGTTTAAGTCGTCATTTAATCCTTACGCCGACAATTAATCATTGATGTGTTGACTGCGAGCCCTTATGAGTCGTTACTGGAATAGCCTCGTTTCTAAGTTAGAACCCTATGTGCCCGGCGAACAGCCGCGCGTTCAAAATCTGATCAAGCTCAATACGAACGAGCATCCTTACGGCCCTTCGCCTAAGGTGTTAGCAGCCATCGCTGCACAGACGAATGACAGTCTTCGCTTGTATCCGGATCCTACGGCCTTAGAACTACGCGAGGCAATCGCAGGCCGCTTTGGTTTGACCGCCGCACAGGTGTTCGTCGGAAATGGTTCGGACGAAGTGCTGGCGCACGTCTTTCACGCCTTGCTTAAACACGATGCTCCGATTTTGTTTCCGGATATCACCTATAGCTTTTATCCTGTGTATTGCGGGCTCTATGAGATTGCCTACAAAGCAGTTCCTCTGGATGAAAATTTTAAAATTCGAGTGCAAGACTATCTTCCTGAAGGTCAGGCGAGGGCAGGTGGGATTATTTTCCCTAACCCCAATGCACCAACAGGCATTGCCCAGCCGCTCGACCAGATCGAACGTGTGATCGCTGGTAATCCAGATATTGTGGTGGTGGTCGACGAGGCGTACGTTGATTTTGGTGCCCAGACCGCTGCAGGGCTGATCGCCCGCTACCCCAACTTGCTCGTGGTGCACACAATGTCTAAAGCCTATTCGCTCGCGGGCTTGCGTGTGGGCTTTGCGCTCGGTCATCCCGATCTGATTCAGGGCCTTGATCGAGTTAAGAATAGCTTTAATTCCTATCCCTTGGATCGTCTGGCTCTCGCCGGAGCGCAGGCTGCTGTTCTGGATCAGACTTATTTTGAGCAGGCTCGCGACGCGGTCGTGCGCAGTCGCGACGCGCTAACAGGTGATTTACGAAGTATGGGGTTTGAGGTGTTGCCCTCGGCGGCGAACTTTATCTTTGTACGCCATTCAGCGTACAGCGGAGAGACCTTAGCAAACGCCTTGCGTGCGCGCAATATTCTCGTGCGGCATTTCAAGCTCGGACGGATCTCGAATCATCTTCGCATTACAATCGGCACTGATGAGCAATGTACACAGTTGGTCATCGCTTGCCGTGAAATTTTAAAGTAAATAGTTATAAATATCAGTTAAACAATTGATATTTATAATAATAATATAAATGTTATGCAATCGTTTTTACTGTAAAAAATAGTAACAAACTACTTTTGCTACTAGTATTCCGAGGGAAAACCCTGTACAGTGTGAATTACGATTTCGTCGTACAACGCAGCTTAGGTGAGGCGTGGTCGCTAACAACAATATAAGGAGCCTGCCATGAGCAACAAAGGGCAAACTTTGCAAGATCCCTTCTTAAACGCTTTGCGTAAAGAGCACATTCCGGTTTCTATCTATCTGGTCAATGGGATCAAACTTCAAGGCCAGGTTGAATCCTTCGACCAATATGTCGTCTTGCTGCGCAATACCGTTACCCAAATGGTGTACAAGCACGCAATTTCGACAGTGGTGCCTGCTCGCGCTGTTAGCCTACCGATCGAAGGCGCTGGCGAAACTGCTGACGAATAATATCTCCGGGGTCAGCGCATGCGTGCGTTGATTGTTAGCGTCGATCTCGGCTCGCCTGATTATCAGGCGCACGCCCAAGAGTTCGAAATGCTGGCGACAGGCGCTGGGGCTGAGCTCGTCGGTACGCTCAAGGCGCGTCGGCAACGTCCCGATGCGGCCTACTTTATTGGTTCGGGGAAGGTGCAAGAAGGGGTGCTGCTGGCCGAGCAGGGGGACGCTGAAGTCGTTTTGTTTGATCAGCCCCTGTCCCCTGCGCAGCAACGCAATCTAGAGCGTCAGTTTAATTTGCGTGTCGTTGATCGCGTTGCCCTCATTCTCGATATTTTCGCACTGCGCGCCAAGAGCCATGAGGGAAAGCTTCAAGTAGAACTCGCCCAGCTACAACACCTGTCCACACGGCTAACGCGCTTATGGTCCCACCTTGAACGGCAGCGTGGTGGCATCGGTATGCGGGGCCCTGGCGAATCCCAGCTTGAGATGGATCGCCGCATGATCGGCGCCAAGGTACGTGTGCTGCGCGAACGGCTTGAGCGTGTGCAGCGGCAGCGCACCACTCAGCGCCGCTCCCGTGCCCGCGGCGCGACGCTCTCGGTGTCTTTGGTCGGGTATACCAATGCGGGTAAGTCAACGCTCTTTAATGCCCTTACTCGCGCGGGGGCCTACGCCGCCGATCAGTTGTTTGCGACGCTTGATACGACAACGCGACGCGTATGGATCGAAGGGGCAGGGCAAATTACCCTCTCAGATACTGTGGGCTTTATTCGCGATTTACCCACTACACTCATTGCATCGTTTAGAGCCACACTCGAAGAAGCGATTCATGCAGATTTGTTGCTGCATGTTGTGGATGCAGCGAGCCCTCAGCGTGATGAACAGATTCATGAAGTGAATAAAGTGCTAAGTGATATTGGTGCGGCAGATATCCCTTGTATTTTGATCTACAACAAGATCGACCTAGTTGGGTTAGATCCGCGGGTAGAACAAGATGAGCATGGTACGATTTGTCGTGTATTTTTAAGTGCTCAGCAACGCGCCGGCCTTGGTGGCGTGCGTGACGCAATTAGTCAATTTGCTTTACTTTCGGATAACAATGCGATTTCTAACCAGAATATTCAACCTGAATGATCCCGGCTGGGGTCGAGGTCAGAACGGTGGTGGCAATGAGCCCCCTAAAGACGGCAATCAGCCGCCCCGTCGTCCGCCTCAGCAAAACGGCCCCCCTGACTTAGATCAGGTGTGGCGCGATGTCAGTGATCGCTTAGGCGGGTTGTTTGGACGTAAGCAAGGCGGTGGTAATCGTCCGCCTTCTCAGGGCCCGGGCGGCCCGACCGCGCGCCAGTCAAAAATCGGTTTGGGTGTGATCGTTGCGGCCGGCCTGGCGCTTTGGTTGGCGAGCGGATTTTTTATAGTCCAGGAAGGTCAAGTTGCAGTCTTGACGCAGTTCGGTAAGTACAAGTCAACTGCGTTGGCTGGTTTTCAATGGCGTATTCCATTCCCGATTCAGTCCCACGAAGTCGTCAACCTGTCGCAACTGCGTACGTTTGAAGTCGGCTTTCGTACCACAGCACGTAACCGCGTGTTGCCTGAGTCGTTGATGCTGACGGACGATGAAAACATCGTCGATGTGCAGTTTGTCGTCCAGTATCGTTTGCGTGCCGATGGCGCACCTGCGTATTTGTTCAAGACAAAAGATCCAGATGAGTCCGTGCGACAAGCCGCACAGACAGCGATGCGAGAGGTTGTAGGCAAGCGTCCGATGGACATGGTGCTCTACGAGGGCCGTACCGCCGTCGCCGTTGATGTGCAGAAATTGATGCAGCAGATTCTGGATCGTTACGAAACGGGCATTCAGGTAAGCACGGTCGCTATTCAAAACGTGCAGCCGCCTGAGCAAGTACAAGCTGCTTTTGATGACGCTGTCAAAGCAGGCCAGGACCGGGAACGTCAGATCAACGAGGGTCAGGCCTATCGAAATCAGATTGTTCCGATGGCAGCAGGCCAGTCCTCGCGTATGCTTGAACAAGCTGAAGGTTACCGCGCTCGTGTTGTGGGGAACGCTGTGGGTGATGCCGCACGTTTCACTAGCGTCTTCGTGGAGTACAAAAAATCTCCCTTGGTTATTCGCGAGCGGATGTATCTTGAGACCATGCAACAGATGTACTCCAGCGCGAGCAAGATCATGGTAGACACCAAAGGTTCGACCAACATGCTTTATCTGCCGCTCGACAAGCTGGCTCAGCAAGCAGCTCAGGGTGTGGCGCGTCCAGTGACTGCCC
>JBILHV010000100.1:0-6143 GCA_044350305.1 Burkholderiaceae bacterium | reverse complement strand
TGTCTGAGTCCGATCGCAACAAGCGTCAGCGCGAGTTGGCGAACATCGATGCGGACATTCAGCGCAAACGTCGTGAGTTTCAAGAGGACTTCAATCGTCGTCGTAATGAAGAGTTCGCAACAATCGTCGAAAAGGCTAACGCTGCTATCAAGCGTATCGCTGAGCAGGAAAATTATGATGTTATTTTGCAGGATGCCGTGACGGTTAATCCTCGTATCGACATCACCGATCGAGTGATCCAGGCCCTGGGCAAGTAATTAAAGGGCTCAGGCATGCCGGTATTGCTAGACTCTAATCGAGCGCCTCCTTTATCGGCTTTGCTACGTGCCATCCCTGGCGGCTTGGTTCAAAGCGTTGTAGCTGGGGAAGATCAACAGCTCGATCCCTGCATCGCGGGGCTTGGGGCACTTTCCAGTGCAGGTCCCTCTGAAATTTCCTTCATCGTTCACGCGAAGTATCTTGAGCACCTGGCTCAGACCAAGGCGTGTGCGGTGATTGTTCTACCCGAAATAGAAACGCATCTCGCAAGTCAATCGCCCCCCCCCACCTTTGCACGCGTCGTTTGCAAGCATCCTTATCTTCTTTACGCCCGTATCGCCCAATGGTTTGAGTGGGCGATACAGCCTCCTCGTGAGCCTACGATTCATCCTAGTGCTGTCGTGGACGCCACAGCGATTCTTGGCCCGGGTGTCACGATTGGTGCAAATGCAGTTGTGGGTGCCCGCTGCGAGATCGGTGCGATGACCTACATCGGCCCGGGCTGTGTGTTGGGCGACGATGTATTGATTGGAGCGTCGGGACGTTTCCACGCTCACGTGACCATTTACAAAGGTGTTCAGATCGGTGCTCGCGCTATTTTGCACAGTGGTGTCGTCATCGGTGCAGATGGTTTTGGCTTTGCGCCTGATCCAAGTTTGGCCAAAGGTGCGTGGGGAAAGATCCCTCAATTAGGTAGCGTGCTGATTGGAAATGACGTTGAAGTGGGCGCCAACACAACAATTGATCGAGGCGCACTCGAAAATACTGTGATCGACGATGGCGTCAAAATTGATAACCTGGTGATGGTCGCGCACAATGTACGTATCGGTGCGCATACTGCGATCGCAGCATGCGCTGGCATTGCAGGATCTACTGTCATTGGCGCTCGTTGTACGATTGGCGGGGCCGCCGGAGTCGCCGGGCACCTCACGATCGGCGACGACGTGCATGTTTCCGGTGGTACCGGCATCACGACCGACGTATCAAAGCCTGGTCGTTATACCGGAGTATTCCCGTTCCGAGAACATTCCGAATGGCAACGGAATGCGGCAGTGGTTGCGCAACTCTGGACTATTCGAAAGCGTCTGCGTGCGCTTGAGCGTGAATAGAGTTGCCTACGATTAATCGCGATAGCCTTTGGTTGTCGCTCTCTTAAAGCATTGAATCAACATGGCGATACAGCTCGATATTAAAGAGATCCTCGATCGGATTCCCCACAGGTACCCGATGCTGTTGGTCGATCGTGTTCTTGAGATGGTGCCTGGCAAGTCGATAAAGGCACTTAAGAATGTATCGATCAATGAGCCATTCTTTACGGGGCATTTTCCCCATCATCCCGTGATGCCCGGTGTGTTAATCCTTGAAGCGATGGCGCAAGCCGCTGCGATTTTTTCTTTTGCAGATGAAACGGGCTTAAAACCTGTGGATGGTGAGGCCGTGTATTACTTCGTCGGGATTGACGGAGCGCGTTTCCGCAAGCCGGTGTTGCCCGGCGATCAGCTTATTATTGAAGTCGAAGCCGAACGATTAGGACGTACGATTTGTAAGTATCAAAGTAAAGCTTTTGTCGACGGTGCTGTCGTGGCCGAGGCGAAACTTATGTGTGCGATCAGATCACTGGAAAAATAATGTCTGCCCAGATACATCCTACAGCTTTGATCGACTCGCAGGCCAACCTGCACCCATCGGTGAGTGTCGGTGCCTATTCCATTATTGGTCCGCATGTCGTGATAGGCGCGAACACAGTTGTTGGATCGCATTGCGTGATTGATGGGCACACCACAATTGGTTGTGATAATCATTTTTATCGGTTTTGTTCTGTCGGAGGAATTCCTCAGGACAAAAAGTACGCCGGTGAACCGACAAAGCTTGAGATCGGCGATCGGAACATGTTTCGTGAATACGTCACGATCAATACGGGTACGATTCAAGATGTGGGCGTGACACGCATGGGCTCGGATAATTGGGTGATGGCGTACGTGCATGTCGCCCACGATTGTCAGGTGGGTAGCCAGGTCATTTTAGCCAACGGTGTGCAAATGGGCGGTCATGTCCACATCGGAGACTGGGCGATCGTTGGTGGCCTGGCTGCCGTCCATCAATTTGGGCGTATTGGTGCGCATAGTATGACGGGCGGACAAAGTGCATTGCACATGGACATACCGCCTTACGTGATGGGTTCCGGCAATCCTTGCGTGCCCGTTGGGATTAACGCGGAGGGCCTTAAGCGAAGAGGTTTCTCGCCAGAAGCGATCTCAGCGTTACGCGACGCTTATAAGATCATCTATCGTCGTGGTCTATCGCTAAACGATGCATGCCAAGCGTTGCGCGCTCGGCAACAAAGTGAGCCTGCGGTCGCCGAGGCGATCGAGCCCTTGCTGCTCTTTATCGCTGCAAGCACACGAGGCATTATCCGTCCATGACTTGGAGACTAGGGCTGGTTGCTGGTGAGCCCTCTGGGGATCTGATTGCCGCCCGAGTACTCACTGGTTTGTCGCAGCGCGATCCCGGGCTAAGAGCTGAGGGTATCGGCGGGCCAAACCTCAGTGCACAGGGAATGGATATTTGGCATCCGATGCATGCGTTAACCGTATTCGGGTATGTTGATGCATTGAAACGTTTGCCATCGCTGTTTCGTATTTATCATGACGTAAAGTCTAGATGGCTGCGCGAACCTCCAAAGTTGTTTCTGGGTGTTGATGCCCCGGATTTTAATTTCAGGCTAGAGCATCGGCTCAAGCGCGCAGGTATCCCAACCGTTCATTTTGTAAGCCCCTCTATTTGGGCTTGGCGCTATGAGCGCATTCGGCACATTCGTGAGTCGGTATCACACATGCTAGTGCTCTTTCCGTTCGAGGAAGCGATCTACCGTAAGGAAGGCATCCCCGTGACGTATGTGGGTCATCCGCTCGCGGACGCCATACCGCTTAGTCCAGATCGCGATGCCGCCAGAAAACGTTTAGGTCTTTCCGATGCCGCACGTGTGATCGCTATTTTGCCGGGGAGTCGCTCCTCCGAGGTTCGATTGATTGCACCGAGGTTCTTGCAGGCTGCGCAGCAAATGCAGCAACGTGATCCCTCCTTACACTTTGTTGTTCCAATGGTGAACCAAGATCGAAAGCGAGAGTTTGAGGCCGCGCTTGCACTGTACCCAGTTAGACATCTGCAGATATTACTTTCTTCGACCCAAACGGGTGTGCAGACAGATCCGGTCGCTTGGGGTGCGCTTGAGGCCTGTGATGCGGCCTTGGTTGCAAGCGGTACCGCAACACTCGAGACCGCTTTATTTAAGCGTCCGATGGTGATCTCCTATGCGGTATCGCCGATGATTCGCCGTGTCATGGGCTGGAAGTCTGGTCAAGAGCGACCCTATTTGCCGTGGGTCGGACTGCCGAATATCTTGCTGAATGATTTCGTCGTCCCCGAGCTCATTCAGGAGGACGCAACACCTGAAAAATTAGCGAGCGCGATGTGGGAGTTATTAGATAACCCCTCTCGGTGTGAACAAATGCAGAACCGATTTACTGAAATGCATCACACCTTGAAGCGCGATACGCCAAGCCGTGTTGCACAGGCGTTGGAGCAAATTGTTCATGACGGGCGCTAAGCTGACATCGGCCCGAGCTCGGGCGGGCGATGTTTTGCACGCAGATTTATTCGCGAGTGACCTTGCGAACTTTACACATTGTGCGGGAGTAGATGAGGCAGGACGTGGTCCATTGGCCGGCGATGTCTATGCGGCTGCAGTCATCCTTGACCCTGCCAAACGGATTACCGGACTGGCTGACTCTAAGATTCTGTCGGAATCTAGGCGCGATGCGCTTGCGCTTGAGATTAAGGCGCACGCGATTGCTTGGTGTGTGGCGAGTGCGAGCGTGCAGGAGATCGACCGCTTGAATATTCTGCAGGCGACGATGCTTGCGATGCAACGAGCCATTCAAGGCCTGGAGGTTGTGCCTGACCTAGCTTGGGTCGACGGTAATCGCGCTCCGGTGTTGAGCTGTGTCGTTAAAACGATCGTCAAAGGCGATGCCTTGGTTCCGGCAATTTCTGCGGCATCGATATTGGCTAAGACAGCTCGGGATGAAACGCTCTTAACCTTGCACGCGTTATATCCGCAGTATGCCTTTGATCAACATAAGGGATATGGTACGGCGCTCCATATGGCGCGCTTGCGTGAGCACGGTCCGTGTCCGGCTCACCGACGTAGCTTTGCACCTGTACGTGTTTTATTGGATCCGCAATGAAAAGTATCGAGTCACGTTCGAACCCGTTGTACAAGCAATTGTTTAAATGGCAGTCGAGCGCAGGGCGTCGAGACGAACCAATCCTCTTGGAAGGTGTGCACTTGTGCGAGGCCTTTCTAGCCCTCGGACGACAGCCTCAATACGCCTTATTCGATCAGGCTCGTACCAGCGAACCACAGCTTGCGCGCTTAATCGATCAACTATCAGACGAGGTTTGCTGCACGTTATCCGGAAGTCTCTTGGGTAACTTGTCGAATGTGGACACGGACCAAGGCGTGTTGTTCGTCGTCAAGCCGTCGAGTCCGCCTTTGCCTGAACAGTTGGCAGGCAATATGCTTTGGCTTGATCGTGTGCAAGACCCGGGTAACGTCGGCACGCTACTGAGAACGGCTGCGGCAGCGGGTATTGTTCGTGTGCTGGCCTCAACGGGTACGGCGTCATTATGGTCGCCTAAGGTGCTGCGCAGCGCACAGGGAGTGCATTTCGGATTGCGCTTGCATGAGCATGTCGATTTAGTCGCGGCGACACGCGCCCTGACCGTTCCTTTGATCGTGACCACGTTGGGTAATTCGACTGATTTATTCGATACCAAGTTGCCACCACACGCTGCATGGGTATTTGGGCACGAAGGGCAAGGCGTGAGTCAATCACTGATTGATTTGGCTGCGCTACGCTTAAAAGTCGAACATGCGCCCTCGGTCGAGTCGTTAAATATCACTGCGGCCGCCGCGGTCTGCCTCTTTGAGCAGCGTCGGCAACAGCGTCAAACGCCCTAGTAGGTAGAATGGCGATCCAAGCCGACTTCTTGTAATACGGTGGTTGAAATCTCTTCGATGGACTTTGTCGTCGTTGAGAGCATCGGTATGCTTTCTCTGCGCATCAGACGCTCAGCTTCAGCGACCTCATGGCGACACTGCGGAAGAGAGGCATACTGGCTATCTGGTCGGCGTTCGTGCCTGACTTCCGTGAGTCGCTCGGGCTGAATCGTTAGACCAAACAGCTTGGCGCGATGGGGCATGATTGTCTTTGGTAATGCCCCACGGTCAAAGTCTTCGGGTATAAGCGGAAAATTAGCGGCCTTCACACCGTATTGCATCGCTAGGTACAGACTCGTCGGTGTCTTTCCACAGCGAGACACGCCAATTAAGATGACGTCTGCTTGGGCGAGTCCCGAGACGAACTGACCGTCATCGTGCGCTAAGCTAAAGTTGATGGCTTCGATACGGTTTCGGTACTGTAGCGAGCTCACTGCTTTATGCGACTTGCCGATAGAGTGACTTGATTTCAGCCCGAGGTTTTGCTCAAGTGGCTCGACAAATGCGCCAAACAAGTCCAGAAAGAGTGCATTAGCGAGCTTGACTCGCGAGAGCACGTCAGGATTCACAAGCGTTGTAAAGACGATGGGCGGATTACCTTGATCGGCGGCACAGCGATTAATACGTTGTACCACCGTATCTGCCTTCTCGACCGTATCAATGAACGGCACGCGCACTTGTTTGAAGGTCACCGACTCAAACTGTGACAGTACAGAGTGACTGAATGTTTCCGCTGTAATACCCGTGCCGTCCGATATGATGAAAACGGTTCGTTCACTGGCTGGAGTGGTCATATTAAGTATCCGTTACGAGCTACCAGGGG
>JBILHV010000099.1:0-6195 GCA_044350305.1 Burkholderiaceae bacterium | reverse complement strand
ACGACAGACCACCGATGCAAGGCAGTGCTACGGGGTAGAGCCTGCCAATCCTGCCATGCACGTTGCCACGCCGGCGATAGCTGGTGCAAGGGCTCAATTGCCGAAGTCCATGACCCAAGAGAAACATGACTCACCTGCCACTCACGCCAACCTGCATCGATCATCGCGCGCGCACCCTGCTCGGTGCTGTGCCCTGCACAGTATCCCGACAACAAGGCGGCACCAAGATCTGCGGGCGATGCACCGAGCTGCTCTTTCATGAGCACGAAGGTGCGCAGCCATGCGAGAGCGGCACGGCATGCCGCCCAATCGGACAACGGTCGTGCCACCGCCACGTTAAAGGCGTGCACGCCGGTACCGTTGGTGTCGCCCAAGCTTTGCTCAAGGACCCGACGCGCAAAAGGCGCCTGCGCATCCAGCGAGACGGCAATGATTGCGAAACGCCCCTCTGGTCGATGATCAAGCTGCGAACGCGCCCAGCTCGCAGCCGCCAACCACTCGGCCTGAGCAGTCGCCGCCTCGACGCGCATGACATCGGATGCTTGCGCCAATTCTTCGGCAAGTGTTGAAACCACGACTCCACGCGCGATCAGCGCCTCGAGCAACATCCCCATTCTTGGCGATATCTCGGTGAAACCTGCAAGAATGATCTGAGCCGGCAATGGTAAGCCGTTCTCAATATGTTGAATCAAACGCGTCAGTGCGCTACTTGTATCGAGTGCGTCCAGTGCATGTAACCGTTCGCGGTAAGCGTCGCGCCATTGGCGAAAGCGATCATATTCTTCAGTATGTTCGTGATCAAAAACCTTGATCTGCCACTCTTCGATTAACTGGTCCGCCGCAAGGGCCATGGCCGCAGCTTGATAGACATCAAGCAAGGCACCATCACCCTCCACCCGCTCAATGACTTGCGCCCACAGAAGTTGCGCTTCAAATCCATCGAGCTGTCGCGCGTGTGCTCGCAAAGACTCCTCAAAGCCTGCACGATCTAATTGATGCGTCACCCACCCCGACCACGGCATGATCTCTGGCATTTCAGCAACAAGTTGCCCGCGCGCTATCTGCTGCTGCGCCAGTAACTGAATCAACCGTCGGGCCAAACGGTTATTTACCGTCAAAACAGAAACATCTTTAGCCGCATGCGTGCCAAGGTTCGAGGCATGCACGAAAGGATATTGGGTCAAGGTCTGCATGAGACGCTGATCAGAAACCGCATAGCGCGGCAATACTTTCCCAGTTCAAACGCATGCCCGGCGTCGTGTAACCGACAAGACCGGCAACAAGAACAACGCAGAGCAGTGCGCCCCCCGCTACCCACATCAACCGTTGCTTGACACGTGTTTGCATAACACCCCAAGAGGATTAAGCGACTTTAGCGAGTTGTTGTGCATTAATCGGCGTTTCACGAACAGGCAAGCATAAGGCCGCAGCCATTAAGGACAACAAAATCCCGAGCCACCACACCAAATCATAACTTCCCGTCACGGCCTGCACCCGACCACCCAGCCAAACGCCTGTAAAACTTCCAAGTTGATGTCCCAAGAAAACCATACCGGACAAGGTTGCGGCAAAACGCAAACCATAAATCTGCCCGATCAATCCTAGCGTCAGCGGAACAGTACCGAGCCAGAACACGCCCATCCACGCAGCAAACACATAGACCACCCAAGGAGACGTCGGCATCGCGAGAATCCAGATGAGACCCACCGCACGCAGCGCATACAAGCCAGCGAGTAAATTCTTTTTGCTGTGTGTCCCACCGAGCTTACCCGCCATAAACGAACCGAACACGTTAAACAAGCCAATCAGGCCGATTGCAAACGCACCCGTACTTGCGTTCAACCCGTTGTCCACGACAAATGCTGGCAAATGCAAGGTAATAAAGGCCGTATGAAAACCACAAACAAAATAGCCCCAAAACAAAAAGTGAAAGGTCGGGTGCTTTAACGCCTGCCCGATTGCCGAGAACATTGACTGCTGCGGACCCGCGCTTGCTCCGGGCTTGCCTCGCAGAAACCACACCAAAGGCAGTGTCGCTGCAAGCACCATAGAAAGCACGAGATACGCTCCGGTCCAATCTAAAGAGTCGATCAATAGCTGACCGGTCGGTACCACCAGAAATTGTCCTAACGATCCCCCTGCGCTTGCAATTCCCATCGCCGTGCTGCGCGATGACAAGGAAACCGTGCGCGCAATGACGGGCAAAATCACCGCAAAGGTCGTGCCTGCCTGACCGAGTCCAATTAACACCCCGGCACTCAAATAGAATTCAAGCTCCGTTGAAGAAAAACGGGTGCCTAGCAAGCCCACCGCATAAAACACCACGCACATTGCAATCGTTCTGCCCGAGCCGAAACGATCCGCCATCATGCCGGCACCAATTGCGCCAAAGCCCCACATTAAATTCTGTATCGCAAACGCCATTGAAAAAACTTCGCGCTCCCAACCCCGGTCGAGCCCCACCGGCTGGACAAACAATCCAATCGTGGCCCGTGTGCCCATTGCAAGCAACACAATTAAAGTGCCCAACACGATCGTTCGGAGCGCTAGCGGATTATCTAGCAAACCGGGGTTACGTTCGTCTGCGTGTTGCGTCATGGTGATGAACTCAAAAAGAAAACAAATGGCGCCGCCGAGACGAATCGAACGTCCGACTCCCTTCTTAGGAGGAAGGTACTCTATCCACTGAGTTACGGCGGCGAAGCCCTAGTTTAGCAAGGAGCGCCCTACTCAGCCTCTCGGGTGATGTTGCGCGTGCAACGATTTAAGTCGCTCTCGGGCGACGTGTGTGTAAATCTGCGTTGTCGAGATATCCGCGTGCCCGAGCAACATCTGCACCACCCGCAAATCCGCGCCGTGATTGAGCAAATGCGTGGCAAACGCATGGCGCAATACATGGGGGGACAACGGCGCATGAACACCCGCTAATACCGCGTATTTCTTAATCAACAACCAAAACGACTGACGCGTCATCGGGGCGGCTCGGGCCGTCACAAACAGCGCGGCCGCCGTCCGCGCCCCCATGAGGGACGGCCGCGCCTCTTTTAAGTAAGTTGTTATCCAGTGCGCAGCCTCTGCACCGAGCGGTACGAGACGATCCTTACCGCCCTTACCTTGCACCACACGCACAACACCGTCTCCCAGGCTCACATCTAAGACCGCCAGGCTGACTAACTCTGATACCCGCAAGCCGGTGGCGTAAAGAACCTCTAGCATTGCTCGATCGCGCAAGCCACGCGGCGTATGCAACGGCGGCTGCTTTAATAAAGCCTCAACCTGCGCTTCCGACAAGGTCTTAGGAATCCGCAAGGCCTGCCGCGCCGACGTAAGCTGCAAACAAGGGTCGGCCGACACACGCTGATGACGCAGCGCCCAAAGGTAATAGCGTCGCAGCGTCGCAAGCCGTCTATTCGCAGTGCTCGGTTTTGTTTCTGCATGCTTGGCCGCGAACCAGGCTTGCAGATCGCCCTCGCGCGCATGATCGATATCCAGTCCGCGTTCAGCCAGCAACCACTGCTCAAAAGCAGCTAAGTCGCGTCGATACGCGGCAAGCGTATTGGTCGCCAGGCCGTCTTCGAGCCAAACGGCATCGATAAAAGCACTAATTGCGGCGGACTCGGGTGCACTCATTGCCAGACAATAGTAGCATTCAGTCCATTCATATCTCTCACGAGCAACCCTATTTCATGTCCGCCGCATTGCTTGTCCTGCCAGATTTTCTCATCATCATTTTTGGCGGGTTGTTAAACCGGAAATCTGGTTATCGCTCATCTCCTAAAACCGCATGACTCAACCCACACTCACCCTTGAGCTTCCCGACGAGCACGCGACTGACCGATTAGGTCAAGCGCTCGCCCATCTTGCTGCGGCGCTGAAACCCGATGCCCTAGGAAAACTGCTGCCAGGACCCTCTGCAGGGGGCCGCATCCATCTCAAAGGTGACTTAGGGGCCGGTAAGACTGCTCTGGTTCGTGCATTTTTGCGGCAGTGCAGCATTTCCGGAAGAATTAAAAGTCCAAGTTACGCACTACTTGAATCTTATGAAGTTTCTAACTTATACTTCTATCATCTTGATTTTTATAGATTTAGCGAAAACGCAGATTGGCTGGATGCTGGGTTTCGCGATCTCTTTAAGAATAACGCGCTGATTTTGATTGAATGGCCAGAGCGCGCGGGTAGTTTATTGAGCGATCCAGATTTGTTGATTGAGCTCAGTTATGCCGGATTAGGCCGCATAGTCACACTTAGTGCGTATACGGAAAAAGGGCTTTCATGGATCACCGCTTTGCCTCCTCTCCTGACGGTCAACCGTCAGACACTCGAGCGCTAAGCCGACGTCGCCTCTTGGGCGCCGCCACGACTCTTTTATTGCTTCCGGTTATTCCTCGTATTGCAATGGCCGCACAATTACTTGCGGTGCGTACATGGCCCGCAGACGAATACACACGCGTTACGCTCGAACTTGATAGCGAATTACGCGCTGAGCATTTCACACTCGAAAATCCCCATCGTATGGTGGTTGATATTCAAGGCATGGATGTCAACCCTGCACTCAATGAACTCGTGCGCAAAGTCCGGCCTGACGATCCCTACATTCGTTCTCTACGTGTTGCGCAGAACCGTGCCAATGTCGTGCGTATTGTGTTCGATTTAAAACAATCTATCGCACCACAAGTCTTTACGCTTAAACCTGTCGGCAATTACAAGTTCCGACTCGTTCTAGATCTGTATCCAAAAAACGCGCAAGATCCTTTGGCGGCTCTTCTTAAAAAGAATCCGCAGAAGATGGAAGAGGATCCGCTGGCGCGCATTCTCGAAGACATCGGACGCAACCCCAAGGGCACCGGCATGGCGACTAAGCCGGTCATTCCAAACTCCATTGCGCCCCCGCTTGAAGCCAAAGTATCCCCACAACCAAATCATCGGCGTGGACGCACGATCACCATCGCCTTGGACCCGGGGCATGGGGGCGAAGACCCTGGTGCAATCGGCAAAGGCGGCACATACGAAAAAGACGTCGTGCTGGCGATCGCACAGAAATTGAAAGCACGCATCGATGCGACGCCGGGCATGCGCGCCTATTTGACACGAGACGGTGATTACTTCGTGCCCCTACACGTGCGGGTCGAAAAAGCTCGCCGTGTCAAAGCGGATCTATTTGTTTCGATCCACGCCGACGCCTTCATTCGCCCGACCGCCGGAGGAAGTTCTGTCTACGTCCTCTCAGACCGCGGCGCGTCGAGTACCTCTGCAAGCTGGCTCGCACAAAAAGAAAATGCCGCGGACCTGATTGGCGGAGTGAACCTGAACGTGCAAAATCAGAACGTCGCAAAAATTTTGCTCGACCTATCGACCACGGCTCAAATTAAAGACTCCACCAATCTCGCAGGTCGAATGCTCGACGAACTCAAAAACGTCTACCGTTTGCACAAACCACAAGTTGAGTTTGCGGGGTTTGCGGTCCTCAAAGCCCCCGATATGCCATCCGTTTTGGTCGAAACAGCTTTTATTAGCAACCCTGACGAAGAGCGTATGCTGCGTAATCAAGGCTCTCAAGATAAATTTGCACAGGCGCTATACAGCGGTATCAATCGCTTCTTTGTCACAAACCCACATTTGATCGCCTCGCGGTAGTTTTTAGTCGCAGGGGCTTCGACATAGCTCTAAAATAGGCGCTTCATGTTTGTTGCGCCCACCATGTCAAACCGTCGTCCCATTTGCGCTCTCCCCGACCTACTGATTAGCCAAATCGCGGCCGGCGAGGTCATTGAGCGACCCGCCTCCGTGCTTAAAGAACTTGTCGAGAACGCGGTCGACGCTGGCGCACAATCTGTTGAAATTCGCCTAGAGGCAGGTGGCATCAGACGGATCGCGGTCATTGATGACGGCTCGGGGATTCCTCCAGATGAACTATCGCTTGCTCTGACGCGACATGCGACTAGCAAGATCACCTCGCTTGATGAGCTTGAGTCGGTGCACTCGATGGGCTTTCGGGGTGAAGCGCTCGCATCCATTGCAGCGGTCTCTCAACTCACCCTTATTTCACGCACGCGCGATGCGGATCACGCTTGGAGCTTGGAGCCCGGCACCACACAAGCCGTCGCCGCCGCTGGTGCACAAGGCACGACCGTAGAGATCAAGTACCTATTTGACGCCGTACCGGCACGACGCAAATTCCTTCGCGCAGAACCAACC
>JBILHV010000098.1:0-6202 GCA_044350305.1 Burkholderiaceae bacterium | reverse complement strand
GACAATTGTTATCCGAAGCAACGACTTTCGGCACGATCCAAGTCCCTGCAGGAGGCCAGCCCATCATTTTGATGGCGGACCGACAAACAACAGGCGGCTACCCAAAAATGGCCTACGTCGCGACAGTCGACTTACCGCTGTTGGCGCAGTGTGCGCCCGGCGATGCGTTACAGTTTGAGGCCATCACGCTCGAACGTGCACAAGAACTAGATGCGGCACGCGAGCGCGCATGGCAGGCACTCGCACAAACATTAAAACCAATACGAGATTTACTTCTTCATCATTGAGGGGACACCACATGGCACTGCGAATTGACTTGAATTGCGATATGGGCGAGAGCTTTGGCGCTTGGAAAATGGGCAACGACGACGGCATCATGCCTTTCGTCTCCTCTGCCAACATCGCGTGTGGGTTTCATGGTGGGGATCCCGCCACGATGCGCAAGACGGTGGCCTCAGCGCTCAAGCATGGCGTCTCACTGGGCGCGCACCCTGGCTTGCCAGATCTACAAGGCTTTGGTCGTCGCAATATGGCGATTACCGACCAGGAGGCCTACGACATGATGGTGGTGCAGATCGGCGCACTCGCTGCGGTGGCGGCATCGCAAGGCGCCAAGCTGCGCCACGTCAAAGCACACGGACAACTCTACAACATGGCCGTGAAAGACGAAGGACTTGCCCGCGCACTTGCGCAAGCCACCTACGATGTCGACAAAAATCTCGTGTTCTTTGTTTTGGCCAGCAGCCCGATGGTCCGCGTCGCCGAGTCCGTCGGCGTTCAAGTCGCCAGCGAAGTGTTCGGCGACAGGAACTACATGCCTGACGGCACCTTGAGTCCCCGCAATAAGCCAGGCGCAATGATCGAAGATGTGCAAGTGTCAATCAAGCAAGTGTTGCAAATGGTCAAAACCAACACCTTGACCGCCAACGATGGGAGCATTGTAAAAGTGCGTGCGGATACGCTTTGTATTCACGGCGACCAACCGGGCGCGGTGACCTTTGCCAAAGCCATTCGTGAAGCACTGCAGGCCGAAGGGATTGAAGTCGGCGCGCGATAGCAGCACTGACAACCCTCAAGACGAGCGCTTACACCAGTACGCGCTCGATCCCACCGTTATTGGCTTTTTTGACATAGTCCTCAAGCCAATCGGGGCCCAGTATGTGGCGCGCCATTTCGACCACGATGTAGTCGGCTTTCGCGCCGCTATCGGCCTCAAAGCGTGACAACCCTTGCATGCAAGAGGGACACGAGGTCAGCACCTTGATGTCCCCGTCAAATCCGTCTTTACGCAAGGTCGCGGTGTTTTTCTCAAGCTCTTCCTCTTTGCGAAAGCGAACTTGGGTGGAAATATCGGGACGCGTCACGGCAAGCGTGCCTGACTCGCCACAACAGCGCTCGGTCTTAATCGCACTATCGCCGACCAACGAACGAACCGTCTTCATTGGATCTTGCAATTTCATCGGCGTGTGGCAGGGATCGTGATACATGTATCGCGTACCCTGAACGCCCTCTAACTTGATGCCTTTTTCAAGAAGATATTCGTGGATGTCGATCAAGCGACATCCAGGAAAGATCTTTTCAAACTCATAGCCCGAGAGTTGGTCATAACATGTACCGCAGCTAACCACGACCGTCTTGATATCAAGATAGTTCAAGGTGTTGGCCACACGATGGAACAGCACACGATTATCCGTGATGATTTGTTCGGCTTTGTCGTTCATGCCATTGCCGCGCTGCGGGTACCCACAGCACAGATACCCTGGGGGTAGCACCGTTTGTACCCCTGCATGCCAAAGCATTGCCTGCGTCGCCAGGCCAACCTGCGAAAACAAACGCTCAGAGCCACACCCTGGAAAATAAAAGACAGCTTCGGTATCGGCGGGTGCGCTCGGCTGACGAATAATCGGCACGTAATCCGCATCCTCGATATCAAGCAATTTACGCGCAGTTTGTTTGGGCAAACCGCCCGGCATCTTCTTGTTAATAAAGTGCACAACCTGTTCGCGAAGCGGTGGCTTACCCACCGTTGACGGGGGTTTAGCCGTCTGCTTGCGCGCGAATTTGCTCAACACATCATGCGCGACGCGTTGTAACTTGTACCCCACTCCCACCATCGCCTGACGGGTCGCATTGATCGTGGCGGGATCTTTTGCATTCAAGAAAAACATCGCGGCCGACGTGACGGGATTGAAGGACTTACGCCCCATGCGCCGCAACAAGGCGCGCATGTTCATGGAGACGTCGCCGAAGTCGATATCTACTGGACACGGGTTGTAGCACTTATGACAAATCGTACAGTGATCCGCAACGTCCTCGAACTCTTCCCAATGCTTAAGACTGATGCCCCGTCGGGTTTGCTCTTCGTATAAAAATGCTTCAATCAGCAACGACGTGGCAAGAATTTTGTCGCGCGGTGAATACAGCAGATTTGCACGCGGAACGTGGGTCGCACAGACCGGCTTGCATTTGCCGCAACGCAAACAATCTTTGATCGAATTGCTGATTGCACCAATCTCACTTTGCTGCATGATGATCGACTCATGCCCCATCAAACCAAAGCTCGGGGTCCAGGCATGACGCAGATCCGCACCAGGCATCAGCTTGCCGGCGTTGAAGTGATTGTGCGGGTCGATCTGGCGTTTATAGTTCTGAAACGGTGCGAGTTCCTCTTCGGTCAGAAACTCATATTTTGTCAGACCAATGCCGTGCTCGCCTGAAATAACGCCATCTAGATCACGTGCGATTTGCATGATCCGAGCAACTGCCTCGTTGGCCTCGCGCAGCATCTCATAATCATCAGAATTAACTGGGATGTTGGTATGCACATTGCCATCCCCGGCATGCATATGCAGCGCGACAAACACGCGGCTCTTGAGCACGCGATCATGCACAGCCTGCAGCTGCGTCAACACCGGCGCAAAGTCATTGCCTCCGAACAAGCCCTCGAGTTCCGTCTTAACTTCTTTTTTCCAGGAAATACGCAGCGTGTGATCCTGCACGATATCAAACACCCGTGCTTGCGGCTGTCTTGCCAAACGATCATCCAGAGCGGGCTTTAGTTCTGAAAGGCCATGACCAGCGATAGACGACAACCCCTCCGAGAGCGGTATATCAAGGTGCTCAAGCACCCACAACCACCTTGCCCGCACGAGCGCAATCATTTCGGTCGCGCGCCGACGACGCTCGTCCAGCCCTTCTTCGAGCGAGGCACCCTCTTCGCTTGCACGATCAAGTTTGGCAATCGCCAGATCGCCGTCAAGTGCTGACTGCAACGCATCTAACAACTTGAGCTTATTGCGCGTCGATAGTTCGATATTGATGCGCTCGATATGATCCGTATACTCGCCCATCCGCTCCAGCGGAATCACGACGTCTTCGTTGATCTTGAACGCGTTCGTATGGCGAGCAATCGCCGCTGTGCGCGCACGGTCGAGCCAAAACTTTTTACGCGCCTCGGCACTGACTGCAATGAAGCCTTCACCATGGCGCGTATTGGCCAGACGCACGACTTCACTGGTTGCGGCAGCAACTGCCGCATCATCGTCGCCGACAATGTCGCCAATCAGGACCATCTTGGGCAATACGCCGCGCTTACTCTTGGTGGAATACCCCACCGCACGCAGATAACGTTCGTCCAAATGCTCTAGGCCTGCCAGCAACGCGCCCTGCACACGACCTTGTTTGTCGAGATAGTCTTTGATTTCAACGATTGAGGGGATCGCATCCCGTGCCTGACCAAAAAACTCGAGGCAAACTGTACGCGTATGGCTGGGCATGCGGTGCAACACCCAACGCGCCGCCGTGATCAAGCCATCGCACCCTTCTTTCTGTACGCCAGGTAGGCCCGCCAAAAATTTGTCGGTGACATCTTTCCCCAGACCCACTTTACGAAACCTTGCGCCATCGATTTCAAGGATCTCTGTGCGCAATACCGATGCACCGGCCGCGGCAGCGCCGTCGGACCACTTCAACTCAAACCGCACGAGACCTGCCTCGTGGATTTTGCCCAAATTATGATCAAGGCGCGTGACATCAAGCCAGTTGCCCTGTGGATCAACCATCCGCCACCAGGCCAGGTTATCCAAGGCCGTCCCCCACAGCACAGCTTTTTTGCCGCCGGCATTCATGGCGACATTACCGCCCACACAAGACGCATCCGCCGAGGTGGGATCGACGGCAAAGACCAAGCCGTTTTCATCTGCAATATCGGACACGCGGCGCGTGACAACACCCGCACCCGCACGGACCGTCGCGACAGGAGTCGACACCCCAGGTAACGACCCGATTTCGACCGGGCCAAGCGTATCGAGCTTTTCAGTATTGATGACGGCAGAGCGCCAGGTCAGCGGAATCGCGCCACCGGTATACCCCGTGCCACCTCCGCGTGGCACGATCGTGAGACCTAGCTCAATACACGCCCGCACCATCGCAGCAATTTCTTCTTCGGTATCGGGAGCCAGCACGACAAATGGGTACTCGACGCGCCAGTCCGTTGCGTCGGTGACATGCGAGACCCGCGACATACCATCAAATTTAATGTTGTCGCGCGCAGTCCGTTTGCCGAGCACCTTGAGCACTTGTTTACGCAACTGGCCAATACGCTCAAACTCTGCAGCAAAGTCACGCACAGCGTCGTGCGCACGCGTCAACAGACTGGCAACCTTTTCGTCACGTCCGGCATCATCGTCTGCGCGACGCTGATCAATTTCTTTGAGGCGATGTTCAATCGCCTCCACGAGTAATTTACGTCGCTTGGGATTGTCGAGCAGGTCATCCTGAAGATACGGATTACGTCGTACCACCCAGATGTCGCCCAGCACCTCGTAAAGCATGCGCGCCGAGCGGCCCGTACGGCGTTCGCCGCGCAAATCCGACAAAAGCGCCCAAGCGTCTTCGCCCAACAAGCGGCAAACAACTTCCCGGTCTGAGAATGACGTGTAGTTGTAAGGGATTTCGCGCAACCGGGACTGCGCGTCCGGCGCGGGCATGGCTTTTAGCATGTGGCTAGCGAGAGGGGCATTCATAGAATGATAGGTTCAGGCCCTTAAAAAATCATTTTAAGGCATCGTATGAGGCTTGCTCGAATAACCCTTCCGCTCGGATCTACATCGCAGAGTTGTGGCGCCAGGGTCTTTAGTTAGGCGCTAACACAAGGGTCAGTGCCCAAGAGATCGCCGCATATCTTAAAAACTTCCCTAGCGCCATCCAGGCCACACACGGCCAGAAAGATAAGCGCAACCACCCAGCAACCAGACACAGCGGATCACCGATGACTGGTAGCCATGCAAAAAATAATCCTGCTGGGCCGAATCGACGAATCCAGCGTTCCGCATGATGCCCAACCCCTTTGGGACTGGAGTCAGTATTTTGGTTTGCGCGCCAACGACCATACGCGCCATGAGCGCCCGCCCCCATCCAATAGCTCACGACGCCCCCTAAGGTGTTACCGGCCGTCGCGACAAGGATCGCCGGCCAAAACAGGGTCGGTGCACTTGCCAGATACGCAAGCAATACGGGCTCGGAGCCCACTGGCAAGATTGTGGCTGCTAACAAACCCACAACAAAAAGGGTGGGCAAGCCGACCTCCGGCAAAGACAACCAACCCAATAACTCACGTAATAGTTCGTTCAGAGCAAACTCCACCAACAAGTAAGAAAATTTTAGCCTTAGCGTGAGATAATTGCGGCATTGCAGCATGCACGGCCAGGAAACTATGAACACTGATTATCTTAAGCGCATCCTCACGAGCAAAGTGTATGACGTCGCGGTCGAAACCTCTCTCGACCTCGCCCCCCAACTCTCTGCACGCATCGGCAACACCATTTTGCTCAAACGGGAAGACACGCAATCCGTTTTTAGTTTCAAGCTACGAGGAGCCTACAACAAAATGGCGCATCTTTCGAAGGCGGTGCTGTCTCGCGGCGTAATCGCCGCCTCAGCGGGAAATCATGCGCAAGGCGTTGCACTATCCGCGCGCCGGCTCGGCTGCAAAGCCGTCATCGTGATGCCCACCACGACGCCCAAGGTCAAGATTGACGCAGTTAAAGCCTTGGGGGGCGAAGTCGTCCTCGAGGGAGATAGCTTCAGTGATGCCTACGCGCATGCCTTGACGCTGGAAAAAAAACATCATCTGACCTTCGTACACCCCTTCGACGATCCGGATGTGATTGCAGGCCAAGGGACCATAGGCATGGAGATTTTG
>JBILHV010000097.1:0-6236 GCA_044350305.1 Burkholderiaceae bacterium | reverse complement strand
CGGCGTGAGCAACCGCTTCGTGTGCGTCACGAAAGGGCACGCCGCGCTTGACGAGGTAATCTGCCAAATCAGTCGCCGTGGCAAAACCTTGCAACGCGGCCGCACGCATGTTGTCGGCCTTGACAGTAATCCCTGGCACCATGTCTGCAAAAATAGTGAGGGTGTCGCGAACCGTATCGGCCGTGTCGAATAGGCCTTCTTTGTCTTCTTGATTGTCCTTGTTGTAGGCCAACGGCTGGCCTTTCATGAGGGTGAGCAGTGCGACGAGATGGCCGTTGACACGCCCAGTCTTGCCGCGCGCCAGTTCAGGCACGTCCGGGTTCTTCTTTTGCGGCATGATCGAGCTGCCGGTGCAGAAACGATCAGGCAAATCGATGAAGCCTACTCGCGGGCTCATCCAGATGACGATTTCTTCAGACAGGCGCGAGATATGCGTCATGATCAACGCGCAGGCACTCACAAATTCGATGGCGAAGTCACGATCAGAGACGGCGTCCAGCGAGTTCAGGCACACGCCATCAAATCCGAGTAGTTTGGCAACCAGCGGCCGGTCGATCGGAAAGCTTGTTCCGGCTAACGCGGCAGCACCTAAGGGCAAGATGTTGACGCGTGTGCGGCAGTCGATCAAGCGCTGGGTGTCGCGTCCAAACATTTCCGCGTAGGCAAGCAGATGATGGCCAAAGGTGACGGGCTGTGCGACTTGCATGTGTGTAAAGCCAGGCAAGATCGTGCCGGCGTGCTCGAGCGCAACGGTGGCCAATGCGCGCCGCAATTGCTTGAGTAGTTCGACGAGCTGGTCAATCTGATCGCGTAGCCACAAGCGGATGTCCGTGGCGACCTGATCGTTGCGTGAACGCCCCGTGTGCAGACGTTTGCCGGCATCGCCTACTAACTCAACCAGACGTTTTTCGATATTGAGATGAACGTCTTCTAGGTCAAGCAGCCAAGTAAAGCTGCCGGCCTGAATTTCGCCTTGAATCTGTGCCATGCCGCGTTCGATGTCTGCCCGATCCTGCGCACTGATGACTTTTACCGATTCAAGCATCTGGGCATGGGCAAGCGAGCCTTGGATGTCGAACATTGCCAGGCGCTTGTCGAAGTCGACTGAGGCCGTATACCGCTTGACGAGGTCCGAAACGGGTTCGGAAAAGCGGGCAGACCATGCTTGCGCTTTCTTGTCAAATTGGCTCGGATTGGAGTTTGGGTTATTTTTCATAGGGATAAATTATAGAACGAGGGCTTTAACCCCGTGTCCATGCGATAATTTTTTAACATTACAACTCGTAGAGTTCGGAATCAACATGGCTGCGGTAAGGGTCGGCATTGCGCAATTAAACGCTTTAGTAGGGGATTTGGCGGGAAACGCCTCCCAAGTCCTTGAGGCTGCTCGTCGTGCCTATGAGCAGGGGGTGCAGGTATTGCTGACCCCTGAACTCATGCTAACCGGTTATCCGCCCGAGGATCTGCTGTTGCGCCCTGCATTTGTAGTGGCTTGCCAACGCGCGCTCGGCCAGCTCTGTCAGGATTTGGCGACGCTGCCAGGCATGCACGTGCTGGTGGGCCACATTGTTGCGACCCCTGCGGGTCTGCGCAACGCGGCTTCGGTTTTGTGTGACGGAGCAGTGCTTGGCACGTATTTCAAACGAGAATTGCCCAATTATTCCGTCTTCGATGAAAAGCGTTATTTCACGCCTGGCGACCAGGCTCTGGTTTTTGTCGCTGGCGGAGTACGTTTTGGCGTCAATATTTGCGAGGACATCTGGCTAGCCGGATCGGCTGATCAAGCGCGCTCCGACGGCGCGCAGGCCCTGTTAGTGCTCAATGCCTCCCCCTTTAGTGTGACCAAGCAAGCGCAGCGTGCTGACATTGCACAGCGTTGTGTGGGGCGCACTGGCGTGCCGTTGTTCTATGCCAACATGGTGGGTGGACAAGATGAACTGGTGTTTGACGGAGCGTCCTTTGTGCTGGATGCGCAGGGAAATGTTTTAACGCGTCTGGCAGACTTCGGTCCAGACATGGGGTTTGTCGACCTCCATCCAGGTGCTGCCGTGCAGGCTGTGGCTGCACCCCACGCCGCACAACCTTTAACGACGATCGTCGCACCAGATTGCGTCGAGGCGCAGGTTTGGAGTGCACTCAAGCTGTGCTTAGCGGATTACGTTAAGAAGAACGGCTTTCGCTCAGTCATTCTGGGGTTGTCCGGTGGGATTGATTCTGCTGTGGTGTTGGCGATTGCCGTGGATGCGCTAGGCGCCGATCGTGTGCATGCGGTCATGATGCCGTCGCGCTATACGGCGGATATTTCGCAGATTGACTCGCGCGAGATGGTTAAGCGTCTCGGAGTTGACTACCGCGAAATCGCAATTGCCGGTTTAGCGAGTAACTTTGAAGATATTTTGTCGCCCATTTTTGCAGGGCGTGCTCCGGATGCAACCGAGGAGAATATCCAGGCGCGTTTGCGCGGAATGCTCTTGATGGCCTTGTCCAATAAGTTTGGTCATTTGGTGCTCACAACCGGTAATAAGTCGGAGTTGTCGACAGGCTATTGCACGTTGTACGGGGATATGGCTGGTGGGTTTGCCGTGCTTAAAGATGTTGCGAAAACTTTGGTCTATCGCATGGCTAAGTGGCGTAATCTGACCGGTGAAGTTATTCCGGATCGCATCATCACACGCCCACCGTCGGCAGAACTGCGTGAAGATCAAACCGATCAAGATAGCTTGCCTGAATACGAGGTGATTGACGCCATCATCGAGCGCTACGTTGAACAAAATCAGTCTGTGGCCGATGTGATCGCAGCAGGCTATGCACCTGAAGCTGTCGAGCAAATTGTGCGCTTGATTCGTATCAATGAATACAAGCGTCGTCAGGGGCCGTTTGGTCCCAGAATTACAGAACGAGCATTTGGCCGCGATTGGCGGTATCCTTTATCTAACGGCTTTCGTGAAGCCACTTAACTTCCCTTAACCGGACAGGACCCATCGTGAAGCAAGTCACAGCAATTATTAAGCCATTCAAACTTGATGAAGTGCGTGAGGCACTTGCCGAAGTGGGCGTCAATGGGCTGACCGTCACCGAGGTGAAAGGCTTTGGGCGGCAAAAAGGGCATACCGAGCTGTACCGCGGTGCTGAATATGTTGTGGATTTTTTGCCCAAGATTCGAGTAGAAATGGTGGTGGTCGATGGGGCAGTGGATAGTGTGATTGAAGCCATCGTCAAGGCGGCGCGTACGGGCAAGATTGGTGACGGAAAGATTTTTGTGTCGTCAGTTGAGCAAGCGGTGCGTATTCGTACCGGCGAGAGTGGCGATGCGGCACTCTGATGAAGCAATTTAATTGGAATAATCCTTACCCGACGATTCGGATACCGGTCTTCGCACGCAACGTCGTATCGACCTCTCATCCCTTGGCCGCGCAGGCAGGGTTGCGGATGCTGCTGAAAGGCGGCAGCGCAGTCGATGCCGTGATCGCGGCCGCAGCCACGATCGCCTTGGTTGAACCCGTGTCGTGTGGTTTGGGTGGCGATGCGTTCTCTATTGTTTGGGATGGCAAGACGTTACAAGGCCTAAACGCTTCGGGCTATGCGCCTGATGCTTGGAGCCCGGATTACTTCAAGAATAAGTATGGGGTTGGACCAAACGGCTTGGCGCAAGCGCCCAAGCGCGGCGTCGATGCAATCACCGTGCCTGGTGTGGTTGCCGGGTGGGCTGCCTTGCATGAGCGCTATGGAAAGTTGCCCTTTGCAGATTTAATGGTTCCGGCTATAGAAATTGCGGAGCGTGGCTACGCCGTGCCGCCAGTCGTTGCCCAGAAATGGGCGGCGGCCGTGCCCGAATTGAAAGACCAACCCGGCTTTGCGCATACCTTTATGCCGAATGGGCGCGCGCCCAATGTGGGTGAGCGATTTGTTTTTAAGGACGTTGCGCAAACCCTGCGCAAGATTGGTGCGACCAAGGGGCGCGATCTGTATGAAGGCGACACAGCGGAAAAGCTTGTGGCCTTTATTCGTGCAAACGGCGGGGCGCACACGCTGGATGATTTTCGTAGTTACCGCCCGGATTGGGTCACACCGATCTCCAAGAACTATCGCGGCTACACCTTGCATGAGATCCCCCCGAACGGCCAGGGCATCTCTGCCTTGATGGCGCTGGGCATGCTTGAGCACTTCGATCTCGCATCGCTCAAGGTTGACTCGGTGGAGTCGCAGCACATTCAGATCGAGGCCATGAAGCTTGCCATGGCAGACCTGTATCGCTATGTCGCGGATCCGCGAACGATGGAAGTTACGCCTGAACAGATGCTGGACGACGCGTATTTGGCTTCGCGCGCCAAGCTTATCGATCCGAGTCGGGCAACGTTGTTCCCACCGGGTAACCCGTCTTCAGGGGGCACGATTTATCTGACGGCAGCCGATGAAAACGGCATGATGGTCTCGTTTATTCAGTCGAACTATATGGGGTTCGGCTCAGGCGTGGTGGTACCCGGTACGGGTGTCAGTTTCCAAAACCGCGGTGTGGGGTTTTCGATGGACCCGAAATCGGCCAACGTGGTGGCAGGGCGGAAACGGCCTTTCCACACCATCATCCCAGGTTTTCTCACCAAGGGCGGTGAGCCCGTCATGAGTTTTGGTGTGATGGGGGGTGATATTCAGCCCCAGGGGCATGTACAGACGGTGGTCCGCATGCTGGATTACGACCAACAACCCCAGGCAGCATGCTGTGCGCCGCGCTGGAAGCTCAACCGAGATTTCACCTTGGATGTGGAGTCCTCGATGCGGGCCCAGACCATCGAAGGTCTTAAGGGCCTGGGTCACACCTTGAAAGCGATCGATGATCCCTACATGGACTTTGGGTCGGGTCAGTTCATCTGGCGTCTTTCGCGTGATCTAGAGGATGGCTATGTGGTGGCCAGCGATAGTCGTCGGGATGGTCAAGCCGTCGGGTTTTAACCTCGGCATGTCCTAGTCAACACATTCTGCTTTCGAATAATCGGACTTCTAGGGTTTCCCCTAAAAGTCCGATCTTTTATGGATGATCAGCGAAGTAAGCTAGATTTTATTGCGAAAAGTCTTAAAATTACAGCGTTGTTACAAAAACCCTAGGAGCCTTCAAAATGTCCCAAATTAAACTGACGCGACGTCAGTTTTTTCAGGTGACCGGTGCAGGACTCGGAACCAGCAGCATGACCGTCATGGGTCTTGCGAATGCTGCGGATCCGGTGTTCAAGAAACCGAACAAACTTGAAAAAACAACAGAGACGCGTAGTACCTGTCCCTACTGTTCCGTAAGCTGCGGCGTATTGCTGTACAGCGCGAAAGACGCGACGGGTAAACAGAAAGTTGTTCACGTTGAGGGCGATACTGATAATCCAGTGAACAAGGGTACGCTGTGCCCGAAAGGCGCAGGCCTGCTTGACATGATCGACAGCCCTGATCGTTTGCAATTTCCTGAAGTGCGCGAGCCAGGTAGCAAAGAGTTCAAGCGCATTTCTTGGGAAGAGGCGCTCACGCGCATCGCCAAGCGAATGAAGGCTGATCGCGATAAGAATTTTGTAGCCAAGAATGCTGATGGCCTGACGGTCAACCGTTGGAACACCTTTGGTATGTTGGTGAGCTCCGCGTCGAACAACGAATCTGGCTATATGACCGCCAAGATTTTGCGTTCGATGGGCGTGGTAGCACTCGACACACAAGCGCGTATCTGACACGCTCCGACGGTGGCCAGTCTGGCCCCGACGTTTGGGCGCGGTGCGATGACCAACCATTGGGTTGACATCAAGAACGCCGATGTAGTGTTAATTATGGGCGGCAATGCGGCCGAGGCACACCCTTGCGGTTTCAAGTGGGTGATTCAGGCCAAGGCCAAACGTGCAGCCAAGCTGGTTGTGGTGGATCCGCGTTTCACGCGCTCCGCAGCAGTCGCTGATTACTATGCGCCGATTCGCGTCGGCGCGGATATTGCTTTCTTAGGCGGGATGATTCATTACCTGCTCGAGAACAACAAGATCCACAAAGACTACGTGTTGAATTACACGAACGCGTCATTCCTGATTAATCCAGACTACGGATTTAAGGATGGCATCTTCACGGGTTACGACGAGGCTAAGCGCAGTTATGCGAAGGGCACGTGGACCTATCAAATGGATGAAGGGTTTGCCAAAGTGGATACCACTTTGCAAGACCCGAATTGTGTCTTCCAACTGATGAAGAAGCACTTCGCGCGTTACACGCCAGATCTA
>JBILHV010000172.1:0-4485 GCA_044350305.1 Burkholderiaceae bacterium | reverse complement strand
GGGGGCTTTTAGTTCTTCCCACGTCGCGCCAGCATCTTTGGAGCGATAGAACGCGGCCGGACGGGTGCCTGCGTAAATGATGTTCGGATCATCCGGATCTTGCACGAGCGCCCAGATGTCTTGCATGGGCGATGGGAGATGGGTCCAGCGAGCCGTGCGCTCATCCCAACGAAAGAGTCCCATATCGGTGCCGGCATAGAGCAGATGCGGATCGCTGGGGTGGGAGCAGAAGTGCCAGACACGTGCCTCAAGATACATGCCGGAATGGCTGTTGGGATGCACCCAGGTCTGGCCATGGTCGTTACTAAACCAGGCGGAGTGGCCTGCAGTGCCTGCATAGACTTCGACCTGCGTTGTCATGTCGCGTCTCCGTGTCGGGACAAAAAGCGTAGCTAGGGAAAGCATTAGCTTGGAATATGATAAAAATATTACTACTATTTAAGAAAGACTGATAAATATAAACACCACCCTATATACCGAGGCCGACAATGACGACAAAATCGAATCCCCAACCTGCGCGCCATTTCGCACGCCGCGCACTGCTCGGCTTAGCGAGTGCAGCGATCTTGGTCAGCGGCTGGGGCTTGACCGGGAATGCGCTAGCGCAGGCCTATCCAAACAAGTCAGTGAATATCGTGATTGGCTTCCCGCCTGGTGGTGCAATCGATACGATCGCAAGGGTGTTGGCACCCAAGATGTCGGCTGACTTAGGTCAATCCGTCGTGATTGAAAACAAGCCTGGTGCGGGCGGTGTGATTGGCATGCAGTCAGTCGCGCGCGCTGAGCCCGATGGCTACACCGTTTTTATGGGCACGATGGGTAACTTCAGCATCACCCCTGCGCTCGTGAAAGACTTGCCCTACAACGTGAGCAAAGATTTTGCGCCGGTCACGCAAGTGGCGTCTTCAGGCTTTGTGATTTACATCAACCCCAATCTGCCGATCAAAACGGTGGCGGATTTAATTGCCTATGGCAAAGCGAATCCGGGCAAGGTGAATTTCTCATCGAGTGGCAATGGTGGCTTGCCGCATATGGCTGGTGAAATGTTTGCGTCGGCCGCAGGCATCAAGATGACGCATGTGCCTTACAAGGGCAGTGTGCCCAGCATCAATGATGTGATCGGGGGACAAGTGCAATTGACATTTGAGGCTGTGGCCGTTGGCTTGCAGCATGTGAAGTCCGGCCGTTTGCGTGCGCTGGCAACGATGAGCCCGACGCGTATGGATGTCTTGCCGGATGTCCCGACGGTTGCGGAAACGATTAAAGACTTCAATGTCACAAACTGGTTTGGCATGGCGATGCCGGCCAAAACGCCTGCGGACCGTGTCGCACGTATTAACCAAAGCGTTGTGAAAGCAATGAAAGATCCAGAAGTGCAAAAGACCTTGGCGAGTTTAGGGGTGAATGCAGTGGGTGATACGCCTGCTCAGTTCGCGGCCTACATCCAGTCTGAGTTCACGCGTTGGCAGAAAGTGATCGTTGAGGCGAATATCAAGCCTTAAGGTTCTGGGCGCGTTTCAAATTACACGCCGCGGTTCGAGCATGATTCGGATCGCGAGCGCAGCCAACACCCCACCCATCACGTAACGTTGCAGTGTCATCCATGTTGGGTTGCGTGAAAACCAGGCGGCAATGCTTGCGGCCGATAACACCAACAACAGGTTGATCGTGAAGCTCACCATTGCCTGAATTACCCCAAGCGTCATGCTCTGCCAAAACACAGAGCCGTACGCGGGGTTGATGAACTGTGGGAACAGCGCGATACAAAACATCGCGACCTTAGGATTGAGCGCGTTAATCACAAAGCCCATCACAAATAATTTGCGACGCGAATCCGCAGGCAGCTCACGCATCGCAAAAGGCGATTGCGCACCGGGCTTGAGCGACCCCCACGCCAGCCACAACAAATACACCACACCGGCCCAGCGCAAGGCTTCGTAGGCGGCGGGTATGGCGAGAAAGATGGCGGAAAGTCCGAACGCTGCGCCCAGCATATGCACGCTAAAACCGAGCAACACACCAAAAAGCGAAACGATACCTGCCGTACGGCCCTGACAAACAGAGCGCGACAGCAGGTACAACATATTTGGCCCCGGTGTAATCACCAGCAAAAAACAGGCGCCGGTGAAAAGCAGAAGCTCATTGAATGGAATCATCGTGTGTGGCTTGGCGGGTGAGTGCTGAGCTGCTTATCGACCCACATTAACGACCGACAAAAACCGCCGCACGTTTTTCTAGGAACGCACGTTGTGCTTCCTTGGCATCTTCTGTCTTGGCGATTGCAGCCGTCATGTCCTGCTCGTAGCGATACCCATCGCGTAAGCTCATGTCTTCGATTGCATTGAGCGTCTGCTTGGCGAGGCCGATAGAAAGCGGGCTCTTCGATGCGATCGTATTGGCCAGTTCCATTGCTGCGGGCATCAGACCTTCAGGGGTGGTCACTTGGTTTACCACGCCGAGGCGATAGAGCTCGTCGGCAGGAACGCGATAGCCTGTGAACATCATCTTGCGCAGCGTGGTGTGTGGGAATAAACGCGCTGCGTGACTACCACCACCGAGCAGGCCGACATCGATTTCTGGTAGAGCCAAGCTGCCTTTTTCAGAAGTGATGATGAGGTCGGCAGAGGCTGCAATGGCCAGACCAGCGCCGAGTGCAGGGCCGTTAATGGCGACGATGACGGGCTTGGTGCATTCGCGAATCGCATGAAAACATTCGCGTGTACGACGCGAGTGCGCGGGTAGATCGCCAGGTCCCTTGATGATAGAAGAACGGCCTTTGAGGTCTGCCCCCGCGCAGAAAATTTTGCCTTCGCCGGTGAGCACGACTGCACGTACTTCAGGTGTTTCGGAAATGAAGTCCATAGCGGCGGTGATCTCATCACCGAGCACGCGTGAGAGGGCATTCACGGGGGCGTTGTTCATGGTCAGGACCGCGACCTGTCCGATGACCTCGTATTTGAGCTGTGTAAAGTCCGGCATGGTGTGTTTCCCCGTTGTTTTCGTTTTGTGGTCGTTCTGTGGCGCTGTAAGTCGCTAATCACAGATAGAATACAGAAAAATACGGAATCTGACTGAGGCAGTGCACTGCACCGGTGTTTGAGTCCGACCAACAATATCGACGGGAGACAACGATGAAACAAGTCATCAAAACGACTGCACACAAAGCAATGACGACGGCTCTGGGTCTGGCAGGGTTGGTTCTGCTGGCGGGTGCCACTTCCTTCGCGCAGGCACAGAGTAGCGCGGGTGACTACCCGAATCGTCCCATCCGTATGATTGTGCCGTTTCCTCCGGGGGGCGCGGCGGATACGACTGCACGCATGATTAGCGAGCCGATGGCCAAGCAGCTCGGGCAGCCAATCGTGGTCGAGAACAAGCCAGGTGGCGGCGCCACGATTGGTGCCGCGTTTGTGGCGACGGCGCCTGCTGACGGCTACACGATTCTGTACACCACGCCTGGTCCGCAGATCACCAACCCCTTTTTGATGAGCAAGTTGAACTACAACCCGGATGATTTGTTACCCGTGTCATCGGTGGCGTCTTTTGCGAACGTGTTGGTGGTGCCGGTGAATTCGCCTGCCAAGAACGTGAAGGAATTGATTGAGTTCGCAAAAAAGAATCCAGGTAAAGTGAACTTTGGTAGCTCTGGAATCGGGGCGAGCAGTCATTTGGCGGGTCAATTGTTTAAGACCATGGCTGGCGTTGACATCACGCACGTGCCTTACAAGGGCTCGGGTCCGCTCGTGACGGACTTGATGGGCGGTAACGTGCAGATGGCAATTGATAGCTTGTCGGTCTATCTGCCGCAGATCCGTGCCGGCAAGTTGCGTGCACTCGGTGTCGCGAGTCTCCAGCGCTCGCCTATCGCCTCAGATATACCGACGATCGCAGAACAGTTGCCAGGTTTTGAGGCAAGTGCGTTGAACTACATCACGGTTCCTAAAGGGACATCGCCCGCCATCATTAATAAGTTGAATCAGGCGGTTCTCGCCGTGGTGAACGACCCCGCCATGAATAAGCGCATGATCGATGCCGGCATGGATCCCAAGACCAGTTCTCCCGCTGACCTCGCAAAGCAGATCGCGACCGAACAAGCGAAGTGGAAGAAGGTGATTGTTGAGTCAGGCGCCAAGGCGGATTAAAGAAAAATCGCTAAATCGGTAAATACCTACAAAAAATAGGCATAAACAGACATAAACCGGGGCGTAATGCCCCGTTTTTGTGTTTGGCTATTTTCTTGTAAGATGTCCTACATCATAAGAATATTCTCGGATTCCGGAAAAGAATGAGCTGGAATCCGATTTCTTTTTTGTCTTGGAGATGGACATGCCTAAGTTACCCCTTAGCCGATTCACGGTGCTTGACCTGACGCGTGTGCGTTCTGGCCCTGCAGCGGTGAGGCAGTTTGCCGATTGGGGCGCCAATGTCATCAAGATTGAAGAGCCAGGCGATGTGCCGGACGATAAGCCGGGCGGCTCTTCGCAG
>JBILHV010000096.1:0-6249 GCA_044350305.1 Burkholderiaceae bacterium | reverse complement strand
ACCCGTCCGCCGCCGAAGGCCAACACTTCACTATCGAGGTTGAGTTCGATGTTGACGGTAAGCGTCGCGCCCTCACGGGAAAGGGCGACGGCGCGATTTCAGCTTTCGTCAATTCGTTAGGTGAGCCCGTGCGCATCATGGACTACCATGAGCACGCGATTGGCACCGGAACAGATACGCGCGCTGCGTGCTACGTTGAGGTTCGTATCGGTGACGCACCCACGGGTTTCGGTGTGGGGATTGATCGCGACATTGTGACGGCTTCTTTTAAAGCGGTTCTGAGCGCACTGAACCGTCACCTGCAAAACTAATGCATTTGAATAGTCGGGCTCTCTAGTAGGAGCCCGATTTTTTACTTACCATTGCCCAAAAAAGACGCCTGCGCGTTTGTGTGCGTGCGTCGCGCGCATGATATCTTCATCTGACATTGTGACGCGCCGCTTGCGTCGTGCCATCCAGTCAAACAGCTCGCTTCTGAGCTGCTCGCGTGTCGTAGCATGCCCCGCATCGCGCCCCAGGTCGTAGAGCTCTTGTGGATCTTTCTCTAGATCAAATAATTGTTCTGGCTCATCAAGCCAATACACATAGCGCCATCGATCCGTTCGCATCGAATAGGCGCGCGACTGCTGCGGCGTTTTGTTCAACAACAATCGTGCCTGTCTAAAACTGTAGTCCAACTCTGAAAACGCCCCTTTGCGCCACGCGGGCGACTCACCGCGCAACAAGGGCAATAAGCTCATGCCTTCGATCCGTTGCGAAGCGCCCTCCACACCAAACGCATCTAAAAAGGTCGGTACGAAATCCACCGCTTCAACCATTCTTGCATCAACCGTCCCTCGGGTTGCGTCCGCGCGGCGATCAGGGTCCATGACAATGCAAGGCACTCTCTGTATCGCATCGTAGAAAAGTTCTTTTTCCCCTAACCAATGATCCCCTAAAAAATCTCCGTGGTCCGATGTAAATACGATCATCGTATTCTTCATCAACCCCGCAGCTTCCATGTAATCAAACAATCTTCCCAAGTGATCATCCAGCTGGTGTATCAAGCCCTGATAGGCCGGACGTACCGTGCGAATACATTCATCACGACTAAAGTTTTGTCCTTCCTCATGCTGTCTATAGGCGGCCACCACCGGGTGGGCATCAATTTTTTCCTGCTCATTACGTACAACCGGCAAACACTGCTCGGCCGTATACATGTTGTGATACGGGGCTGGCGCCATATAAGGCCAATGCGGCTTCACGTAGCTCAGGTGTAGCACCCAAGGGGAGTCCCCCTTGTTGCGCATAAAAGCCAAGGCCTGGTCTGTCATGTAGGCCGTTTCCGAGTGTGGCTCCGCGACACGCGCTGGGAGATAGACATTCCGCATGTTCCAGCCACTCACGACTTCGCCCTTGGCATCAACGCCCGCGATGACGTAATCCGTCCACGGATCCTCTGACACGTACCCGTGCTGCTTCAAGTACGCGGGGTAACCGCTTTCCTGCCCTGGCGGATGATGTCCATCATATCGATCGATTTCCTTAAATCCGCCTCGTCTAAGCAAGTGCGCGAGTTCGGACTGACCGTCGATACCCAATCTCTGCAACCCTGCCACATCCGGAATCACGTGCGTCTTTCCAGCCAGGACAAGATCGCGCTTAGCTCGGGCGAGGTACTCGCCTAGCGTGACCTCGCCGATTGCCAGTGGAACTCGATTCCATGTCGTACCGTGGCTTGAGGGATAGCGACCTGTGTAATAGCTCATGCGAGACGGGCCGCACACGCCGGAGTTCACAAACGCTCGGCTAAACCGCACCCCTCGTTTGGCTAACGCGTCAAGGTTCGCCGTTTTTAAATACGGATGGCCCTCGCATCCCAGATGGTCCGCGCGGAACTGGTCGGCCATGATGAAAAGAATATTTTGTACATCGGACATGACTGACCTCGGTCGCGTTACTGTCTTTGCAGTGCGGCGATTTCCTCAGGCTCAAAGCCTGCGGCTAAGCGCGCTTGCACATTGAAGGGCCCTTTGAGCTTAGGGGCGCGATACGTTGAAGCGAGCGCAGCGTATTGCGCCACCGGATCGAGACCGCGCTGCGCACAAAGCCATCGGTACCAATAGTTTCCAATCGCCACGTGCCCGATTTCTTCGCGCAAAATGAGATCGACGATCTCTGCGCCACGACGGTCTCCACCACTTGCAAGCTTATGCCTGACTGCGGGTGACGCATCCAACCCGCGCGCCTCAAGCGTACGAGGCACGAGTGCCAACCGCGCCAACACATCCTCTTGAGTGCGCTCTGCCATCTCCCACAACCCATCATGCGCAGGGAAGTCGCCATAGCAATAGCCCAAGTCGGCCAAATGCTCCGACAACAATCGATAGTGCTCTGACTCTTCCCGTGCCACACCCATCCACTCGCGGTAAAACTTTTCAGGCATCCCAGAAAATCTCCACACAACATCCAAGGCGAGATTAATCGCATTGAACTCAATATGCGCCAGGGCGTGGATCAGCACTGCGCGGCCCTCGAGCGTGTGCACGCTGCGGGACAAGAGTCCTGCCGGCGGAACAAAGTTTAGGGTAGGGCGTCCGGGGATATGCGTAGCAAACCCACCATGCCCTCTGAGGTCGGCCTCAATGTCGGCAGGGACATTCGCGTCAGCGCGTTCGAGCCACGCGGCTTTTGCGTCCCAAGACCTCTCTTGGAGCGCCGCGAGGGCAATTTGTCTAATTTCGTTCACAGGTCTTCGTTCCGCGATCTGGCGCTCTTGGTAATATGGTGATTATGTCTGATCTACTCTCTTCCGCAAACAGCCAACTCCCTGCCCGTATTCCTCTGGCCGCCTTGTTACCAGGCTTGCTTGGTCTGGCCCCTTTCTGGGTGCTTGCGTTATCAACCATCGTCGGGACGGGATTAGATCCACTCCTCGCACTGACGGCACTCATCATGTACGGCGCCATCATCCTAAGCTTTGTGGGTGCCTTGTGGTGGGGGCTGGCTGTGCATGCTTCGGCTGACGCGCCACGCGGCACGCTCTTTGTCTGGAGCGTATTTCCCGCAGTGATTGGCTGGTTCGCCACACTCGCGCTGCCCGATGTCGGACTGAGAATGCTCATGGCCGGCTTAGCCCTGCAATGGGTGCTTGACGGACTGCTTGCACGCAAGGTGCCAGGTCTCATCCCAGGCTGGATGCTTCGCTTGCGCACCATGCTGACCGGTGGCGCCGTGGGCGCCTTAGGCTTAGCGTGGTGGCAACTCGTTTAAACGCGTGATTGCTTAGGCGGATTTAGTTTTTTTCTTGGCCTTCTTGGCCTTTTTTTCCGGCACGCCTAGCATGGTCCCTCGGCAGCTCGGGGCGCCACAACGACATTCGTACTGTAGCTTGAGCTCCTTCGTCAGCTTTTCATCTTCGATGACCAAGCCATAATCGTAGTTCAGCTCTTCGCCACGCTTGATATCCCGCTTGGCTACGATATGGACGCGCTTGCCGCCTTTACCTTCTGAGCTTTCACAGTTCGGCTCACACGCATGATTAATCCATCGAGCCTCGTTGCCATGATCATCACCATCAATGACCTTGCCCGAGCTTAACGAGAAGAAAAAAGTATGAAAAGGGTCGTCAGGATTGGTCGGATGCCTACGATCGGCTTCCTTGTTGCTAATGGTTTTGCCACCGTACTCAATGATGCGCGTGCCTTCAGGGATATTACGCGCCGCGAATACGCCGTTACCGTGCACCTTGGAACGCCTAACGATATGCCAAGGTTTTTCTGCTGTTGTCATGGATGATGCTTCTAAAGATCAGGTGTTTTTCACACCAAAACAATGTTGAGGCTCAGGGAACGCTCCGCTGCGCACCTCGTCGGCATACTGCTCCACCGCCTTGCGCATCATTGTATCGAGATCGGCATAGCGTTTGACAAATTTCGGCACGCGCTCGCCACTTAATCCCAAAATATCTTCTGTTACCAGAATTTGTCCATCGCAAGCAGGTGATGCACCGATGCCAATCGTAGGAATGGAAACCAGTGCAGTGATGTTTGCTGCCAGCACTTCCTGGACTCCTTCTAGCACGATGCCAAACGCACCCGCGCGCTCGACAGCGTGGGCATCAGCAAGAATACGTGCGGCAGCCTCCGGTGTTTTGCCCTGCGACAAATAACCACCCATCGTATTGACATACTGCGGCATCAGACCAATATGCGCCAACACAGGGACGCCCCGCGCAGACAAGTACTGAATCGTTTCCGCCATGATCGCGCCGCCCTCAAGCTTCACGGCATCTGCACCATGGCTCAGTAAATAGCCTGCACTGCGAAAAGCTTGTGCAAGCGACTCCTGATAGCTACCGAAAGGCAAGTCGGCCACAATGCACGCACGCTGCGTGCTGCGTGCCACAGCAGCCGTATGTTGCGCGATAGTCTCGAGCGAAATCGACAGGGTGTTGGGCAGTCCGTACGCAACCATTGCGGTCGAGTCGCCGATCAAAATAAAGTCAACGCACGGATCTATGGCGCGTGCCACCGGTGCGCTGTACGCGGTCAATGCAACGATTTTGCGCTGGCCCTTGCACGCCATTAACTGCGGAATCGTCATCCGCCTCACTACCGACTGCACGCTCATCAACAGCCTTTATTCGCTTGCAGTCGTTTTAATCGCTTTTTTTGCAACCTTCTTGACCGCTTTTTTAGCCGCTTTTTTCACAGCAGCTTTTTTGGCTGGTGTTGTTGCCGCGGCTTTTTTGGCTGTCTTAGTCGCTGTTTTCGTTGCGGTTTTAGTCGCAGTTTTAGTCGCTTTCTTGGCAGGAGTTTTAGCAGCCGTCTTGCTCGCAGTCTTGCTTGCTGTTTTGCGGCCAGGCTTATCCGGACGCGCCTCGAACTCAAAGCTCACTTTGCCCTCTGCACCACGGGAAAGGTAGGCCTTAAACTTGCGATTGGTGCGGCTCGACACAAACCCCTCTAGCAAATCTGTTTTTCCAGTCGCTAGCAACTTAACCATTTGGTCGGGGCCGACTTCCTGCTGGAGAATCACTTTTCCAGAGCGGAAGTCGCAATTGCGCTCAGGGCCGACCGATTTTTCGCAGATGTAGCTCATGCCGTGCTCATACACCGGTGCCGTGCATTTCGGGCAGGGGCCTAGCGCCGTGCGTTCCGAAAAATCAACCGGTTCATTGGACTCTTCATCTCGCTGACCAAAATCGAATTCCAACTTTGAGTCAGGATCAAGCTTCAAAATAGCCGCAAACGGACGACCCATTTTGCTGATGAAACCCTGCAAAGGTCCAATGTGTTTGTCCGTGATTAAGGTCTCGACCTCAACCGGCTCAAACGTACGGCCTCCGGGGTGCTTGCCAATTGAAAAATCACATTTTGTACATGCATAGCGCCGATAATTTTCTTTTACCTCTGCGCCACATTTAGGGCAGGGTGTCTGCAGGCTCACATAGTCGCCTGGCACCGTATCGCGGTCGTATTCCTTCGCGCGTTTCACAATCACTTGTGTCATCTGTGCAATTTCTTGCATAAACGCCAAGCGCTCGAGCTCACCTTGTTCGATTTGTTTGAGCTTGTGTTCCCATTCGCCCGTCAACTCCGGAGAGGTCAGTTCTTTAACATCCAAACCATTGAGCAGCGTCATCAGTTGACGCGCCTTAGCAGTCGGAACCAAGTCACGGCCTTCTCGACGCAAATAGTTTTCGTTGAGCAAGCCTTCAATAATTGACGCGCGCGTGGCCGGCGTGCCTAAGCCACGCTCTGACATCGCTTGTGCGAACTCGTCATCATCTACAAGCTTTCCAGCACCTTCCATCGCTGACAACAACGTGCCCTCGTTATAGCGTGCCGGAGGTTTCGTCACCAAGGCAACGCCCTCGACCTCTTCGGTGCGGACCTTCTCGCCTTCGGCCACCGCAACAAGGGTGGCATCCTCACCTTGCACTTCACGACCCCAAACGGCTAACCAACCTGGGGACACCAGCACCTTGCCCTCTGACTTAAATTGATGTGACTGCACGATGGTCGTACGCGTCGTCAGACGGAACTCGGCCGCTGGGAAAAATATCGCCAGAAACCGTTTCACAACTAAGTCATATAACTTGGCTTCGGCCTCACTCAATTCTTTCGGAATCTGAAGCGTTGGGATAATCGCAAAGTGATCCGACACTTTTTTATTATCGAAAATTCGCTTATTCGGCTTGACCCAACCATTTTTTGTGATTGCGGCGGCATGCGGTGCTAAGCCCTTACTCACGCCACTACCTTC
>JBILHV010000095.1:0-6320 GCA_044350305.1 Burkholderiaceae bacterium | reverse complement strand
CACTCGACATCTCTCCAACTTGGACGGGGGTCAGTGGCGAAGGGGTCTTCGCCGACACCGCCGCTTCGGAGGGCGCTGGCTTGGCTGCCGCGGGGTCTGCCTTGGCGGCTGGTTCGCCCTTGCCTTTAGGCGCGGGCTTGGTCGTTGGGGTCGTGGGGGTCGTTGAATTCTGGGCGTGAATCTGAGGCGAAGCGATTGCGATCGACAGGCCAAGAATCGACGCACACGCAGTCGATGTCAGTGCAGTCGGTATAGCTTTCGCTGCGCCGGCAAGCCTGGAGGCACTTGCGCGCAATGCACTGCGGACGACTAAAAACAAAAGCTCGGACATGACTGAGGTCTTCAAACAACGCAACAGTCTCATTATAGGCATTCCATCTCTGCGCGCTAGGGCAATGCCTTTAATCTTGTCTGTACTAATTGTCTTAGGACGAGCAGCTTGCCATGAAAGAAATGACCCGCCTCGGGGATGACCACGACTGGCATGCCAATTGGCCGCGCCCACTCCATCACTTCCGATAAGGGCACGACCTCGTCGTCTTCTCCGTGAATCACCAGCGCATCTTCAGGTGCTTTGACCTCGTTATGACGAAAGCGCAGGGCTGCAGAGCCCGTCAAAATGACAATATTCGGCAAGTTCTTCTGTAATGTCTCCCATTTGGCATACAACTGCACACCAATGGACGTCCCAAAGGAGAACCCACCCAACACCCACGGTTTGGTCGCGATCTCGGGATAACGCACACGAAACTGCTCAACCAGTGCCGCCATATCTTGTAGCTCACCTTTGCCATGATCAAACGTACCGCCCGAGGTGCCGATTCCACGGAAATTAGGGCGTATCGCGAGCAAGCCCTGTTGCACGCAGGCCCGCGCAAGAGTGGTCACTACCTTGTTATCGCGCGTCCCGCCCTGTGAAGGATTTGGATGCAAAATTAACGCCCAACCGTTGGGTGCGCCATCCGGCCAATCGAGTGCACAGTCGATCACACCAGCCAACCCATCAAAAGTAGTTGTTTCAGTATGTGCGGGCATAAATCTACTAAGGTTTCAGAAAAGGGGTCAGCCATTGCGCCACTTGTTCAGCCGCCTGATCCGTTGCTAAACGAAGCGCTTGCGCACCGCCTGAGGCATCTTGCGACACGGCCGGTACTTTAATATCGATCAATTTTTGCGCGACGACACGGTTGGCGCGCAGCAGAACGGCCTGCATCGTCAACACACCTTGGCTCGACTTACCATCCGGCGTAAACAGCTGCTCAAAACTCTGCAGATTCAACCTTAATTGGGGCACATCTCCACCGACACCCTGCTCAAGCACCGCGCCTTGCAACGCCAGGCGCGCCATCAAACGTTGTGTGACCAGTTGGGCGGGCGGCGCAACCCAGCGATAGGTTGTGAAACCCTGGGGCTGCCCACTTTCGCCCACACGCCAAATCACCGTCGTGTCATTCAGCAAGGCCGAAGCCACAACCGGTGCAATCAACAATGGTCGGTGCGCGGGCAAGCCCCCGACAGGCGTAACAGCTCCCATCCCCAGATCGAGTTGTCGAGGCGCACGCGCCTCGCCACCCCCGAACGTGCAACCGGTGATGCCCAACAGCACAGTGATGACAACAACTATCTTTAAGCACAAGCTTTTCATGATTTCCCTTTAAGGCGCCACCGAGCCAAAGCCTGCAAATCCCGGCTCACCCGGACCTGGTGCCGCACGAGGCGGCCCAAAAATAAATGACTGAGGTGACTGCCCAAACTGGCGCACCGTGCGCGTGAGTGTGCGCGACGCATCCACCACACTCGACGAGAGCACGGAGATATCGGGGAGTGTCGAAGCATTGATCTGCGCAATCGCATCTTGCGCTGAACGCGTTAGGATGCCAACATCCGCCAGCGCGCCATCCAGACGGCGTGTCAGCAAAACCATGCTGTCATCCATGCGCCGCGTCAGCGTAGTCATACCATCAACCAGCGCGGGAAGCTTTTTCAAACCAGGCTCCAACAACTTCGCAGACTGATTCAACTGGGTCGATAACTCGGCCACATTTTTCATCGTAGTTTGTAAGGATTCAATATTTTGATCGCTCGTAATTTTTTCTATCTGACTCATGATGCGATCCAGTCCAGGCAAGACCTCATCGCTCTGCATTTGCAAGCGCTCCAGAAAGCTTGGCCGAATCGGAATATCTTGAATACGTCCAGCAGACGACACCAACCGCTTGCTTGATTTTCCATCATCGCGTAATTCAACGTTGGAAATCCCGGTGACCCCCGCTGAGACAATCTCTGCCCAACTTGATTCCGTGAGCGGCGTGTTGGGATCGACTCCGATCAATATTCGCACCTGCCCTGGCTTATCGGGCATGAAGCGTAGCGACTGCACTCGACCCACCGGCACACCCTGATAGCGCACAGTGGACTGCTCAGAGAGCCCTGTCACTGGAGAGGTTGCGACCAACTCATACGGCAAGAGCGGCACGTTCTTCTTGCTTACCCACACCGCGCCGACCGCACCTGCGATCACCAGCAGCAATGTAAACAATCCCGCGAGCAACGCGTGACTACGGTTTTCCATGATTCACATCCTTGGCGGCAGTTGCCCCGAGCGCGCGTACGCCACGCTCACTATGAAAAAAGGCATCAATAAAGGGGTGCTTGGTTGCCATCACCGTCTGTAATGAGCCTTCGACTAACACTTTCTTTTCCGCCAAGACCGCGACACGCGAGGCCAAGGCACCGATCGTATCTAAATCGTGCGTCACCATCACGACAGTAAACCCTAGCTCACGATGCAGCACACGAATTAACTCTACAAATTCATCAGCACGCTGGGGATCAAGTCCTGCCGTCGGCTCATCCAGAAACAATAGTTCAGGGTCCAACGCCAGCGCTCTGGCCAAGGCAACTCGCTTAATCATGCCCCCCGACAAGTCCGAAGGCATCAAGTCTGCGTCGCGTGCCGTCAACCCCATCCAGCTCAAGCGCATCAGCACCACATCGCGGATCAAGGTTTCCGGCAAATGGTGTAATTCACGCAAGGGTAAAGCAATATTATCGAAGACGGGCAGCGCAGAAAAGAGTGCGCCCGCTTGAAACAACATGCCCCAACGATGGGTCAGCGCGATACGGTCTTGGCCGGTGTAGTCGCGCACCGGTCGGCCAAAAACTTTTACAACACCGCCTTGCGGATCATCCAGCCCCAAAATCTGTCGTAATAAGGTAGTCTTGCCCGAGCCCGAGCCACCGACTAAGGCGAGAATCTCTTTGGGGTAGATATCCAAATTCAAATCCTGATGCACGACGTGTGTCCCAAACGCCGTGGTGAGATGCTGAACCGAGATGATAGGAGCAGCCGTCATATACCCATCTCGTCAAAGAGCATTGCGTATAAGGCGTCTATCAGAATCACTCCCGTAATCGCTGTCACCACCGAGGCCGTCGTACCTCGCCCCAAACTCTCGGTATTTGGTTTAATGCGAAAACCAAAGTGGCACGCCACCAAGGCAATCCAGGCACCGAAGGTAGTGCCCTTGATAATACTGATCCAGTAGTTTTTGATGCCGATCGCATCTGGCAACTGACCGAAGAACCACTGCATCGTGAGGTCTAGCTCGAGCTTCGCCACGACCATCCCACCGATCAACGCAATGGCGTCTGTCCACAGCACCAGAAGCGGCATGGCAATTGCCAAAGCAATCACACGCGGCAAAATCAACCGCTGTCCGTGCGAAATCCCCATCACCTCCATCGCATCAAGCTCTTGCGTGACGCGCATCGCGCCAATCTGCGCGGTAATCGATGAGCCCGAGCGCCCCGCCACCAGAATCGCAGCCAAAATCGGCCCGAGTTCCCGTACGGTTGCCACCCCCAAGAGCTTGACGATGAACTGCCCGGCACCAAACACCGCGAGCTGCTGTGCCGAGAGATACGACAAGACCATACCGATCAAAAATCCGACCAGGGCGGTGATGCCCAGCGCCTGTGCGCCCACGCGATAAACCTGTGCTGAGATTTCCCGCCAGGGTCCGCGCGAAGGACGCATGAGCAGACGACCAAGATCCCAAAACAACGCGCCGAGCATTCGTAGCAACCCGAGGCCGTGCTCAAGCCCAACAAACACCCCATGTCCAATCCTGCGCACCCAATCAAACAACTGTGGTGCGGGCGCTGCCGGTGCCTGCTCAACCGGGTATTCCGCCAGCACATCAAACAAGGCACGCTGGCTATCTGTCAGCGCGATCCCTTGGGGTAGCACAGCGCCCCAACGCTTCCAAAGCAATTGGGCACCTACCGCGTCAAATTTTGCGATGCCGGTCAGATCCCAGTTCGCCGCGGACCGTGCGCGCGCGAGTTGCGCCACACGCCTATAAACCTCACCCGACACGGCGAGCGCTTGCGCATTCCAGTCGCCGCTCAGACGGCAGACCCGGTCGTCTAAGACTACTGGGCTATTCGGCCGCGAAGATGTCGAACGAAGTGTCATGCAAAAGATAGAGAATCCATAAATTAGCCTCATCATAATCCACGCCGTAAAATCGGGTAATGACAATCGACTCTAGCCCTTCGATCCCGTTTCCTTCGCCCAACATGTTTCGTGAGAGGCTAGGTACCTTGCTGCCAGAATTTGACTCTGTGGCTTGGGTCAAACGCACCGGATCGACCAATAAAGATCTGGGAGATTTAGCGAGGGCGAGGGCAAGCACGACCACACCTGTTGCCACCTCGCCTTGGCCACGCTTGCTCGGCGCCCACCTGCAAACGGCGGGTAAAGGCCGGGCTGCGCGCCCTTGGCACAATGCGGACGGCGAGTGTTTGATGTTTTCTTGTGGATTTGCGCCAAAAATCGCTGCGGGTGACCTACCCGGCATCACGCCGGCGCTTGGCATCGCCAGCTGCCTGACCGTACGCAACTTGCTCGTACCGCTCATTGGTGCGCGCGCTGCAGATCAGTTAACCCTGAAATGGCCGAACGACCTGCAGTGGAAAGGAGTCAAGCTTGCCGGCACTCTGGTCGAGACCGCTCCGTCGACCAAGGCCCAGCAACCTATTTTGGTGATCGGCATGGGGCTGAACCTGTCGGGCGCATCCGAGTTGTCCGCCAAGCTCCAGCGTCCTGTGGCTGATTTGTCACAAATTCTGTTGGAGCAAGCGATCGATCCCGTCCCGCTTGTTGCGGCACTCGCACAGGCTTGGCAGCGCACCCTCCACGACTATGCCGCAACAGGGTATGCTGGCTTTGCAGCCCGCTACCAAGAAGTGGACGGTTTATTTGGCGAACAGGTTGAGGTGATCGATCAGGGGAAACTGTTACACACTGGCATTGCCCGCGGCACCGATTCAATCGGCCGCTTACAAATCGAGACCGCGTCTGGTCTCTTGCCAATTTTGGTGGGCGATGTGTCGATTCGCGCACGCGCTTCACAGCACTCCAGTTCTGAGAGAGACGCATGATTGTTTTGATGGATGTTGGCAATACCCGTGTCAAGCTTGGCTGGCAGCACCCAGGACTCGGGCGCGAGGCTGCAGCCCATGCGATCACACTGAATCCGCTCGCTGATCTGCGCGAGCGCCTACGCAAATGGCTGTCTTCGCTTCCTGTGCAACCCACTGCTGCGTTAGGTGTGAATGTTGCCGGGCACGTCGTGGCGGACCACCTCAAGCAAACACTGCAAGAGATCCACTGTTCACTGCAATGGATCACGCCGTCTACTTCGCAGGCAGGTGTCACCAATGGGTATGCACAACCCGAGCAGCTTGGCGCTGATCGCTGGGCCTCGATGCTGGGTCTTGCCGCGCGCTTCAAGACCACGCACCCACCGCTCGTGCTTGCTACGTTTGGTACGGCCACAACGATTGACACCCTCAATCCAAGCAATCATTTTGAAGGTGGCCTCATCCTCCCGGGCCCAGCACTGATGCGCCAGTCTCTCGCGCAGGGCACAGCCAATCTGCCACTCGCTAGTGGTGCGGGCACCGACTATCCGCGGCAAACTTTGCAAGCGATTTCAACCGGTGTCGTCGCTGCACAGGCGGGTGCCGTGCACCGTCAATGCCTGATTACACAAGAGCGCTTTGGTGTTGCGCCTGTATTGTGTGTGAGCGGTGGCGGCTGGCCTGAGGTGGAGCAAGAACTGCGGAGACTACTCGGGCACCTTCAGATTGAAGTGCTCGCCAACCCCGTGTTAGATGGGCTGGCGCACTTGGTGCCGGTCGAGGGTTAACTTGCGAAACTCACCTATTCTCATTACATTGCGTGCATGAGAACGCTATTCATCATCTTGGTAATCATCAACCTTGGTTTATTTGCAGTCGGGCAAGGCTGG
>JBILHV010000094.1:0-6367 GCA_044350305.1 Burkholderiaceae bacterium | reverse complement strand
TCGACGATCGTTGATCCAAAGAACTTCGACGAAAAGTCATTCGTGGATTTCAAAGGCGATATTTGTATTATTCCGCCGAACTCATTTGCCTTGGCGCGTACCGTTGAGTACTTCCGGATCCCCCGCAGTGTATTGACCATTTGTCTGGGTAAGAGCACTTACGCGCGCTGTGGAATTATCGTGAACGTTACGCCACTCGAGCCTGAGTGGGAGGGCCATGTCACGCTCGAGTTTTCGAACACGACACCACTACCCGCTAAGATTTATGCTGGTGAAGGTTGCGCGCAAATGCTTTTCTTTGAAAGCGATGAGGTGTGTTCGACGTCTTACAAGGACCGCGGTGGCAAGTACCAGGGCCAGCGCGGCGTCACGTTGCCACGCACTTAATGCTTAGCGGGACACGACTACTTCGATTTGCGGGTCTAGCACTCGATTCTTTTCACCCTTAGTTCATTTGCGGAGCTGTTCGCATGAAATTTCGCTTTCCAATTTTCATTATTGATGAAGACTACAGGTCTGAAAATGCTTCGGGGCTGGGGGTGCGTGCATTAGCGTCGGCCATCGAAGCCGAAGGAATGGAGGCGATCGGTGTCACGAGCTATGGCGATTTGAGTTCCTTCGCTCAGCAGCAGAGCCGCGCTAGTGCTTTTATTCTGTCGATTGATGACGAAGAGTTCGACGTGGATTCGCCTGAGGATGTCGCAGGAGCCATTAAGAATTTACGCACGTTTATCGGAGAGTTGCGCTTCCGCAATGCTGATATCCCGATTTATCTGTATGGCGAAACACGCACCTCTGAGCACATCCCCAACGATATTTTGCGTGAGTTGCACGGCTTCATTCACATGTTTGAGGATACGCCCGAGTTTGTGGCGCGTCACATCATTCGCGAGGCGCGCAGCTATGTCGACAGTTTGGCACCACCCTTCTTCCGTGAGCTCGTTAAATACGCGCAGGACGGTTCTTACTCTTGGCACTGCCCAGGACACTCGGGCGGCGTGGCGTTCTTAAAGAGCCCAGTCGGACAAATGTTTCATCAGTTTTTCGGCGAAAACATGTTGCGTGCCGACGTGTGTAACGCCGTCGACGAACTGGGTCAACTGCTAGACCACACCGGCCCGATCGCAGAGTCCGAACTCAATGCGGCGCGAATCTTTCATGCGGATCATTGCTATTTTGTGACGAACGGGACCTCCACGTCTAACAAGGTCGTGTGGCACGCGAACGTTGCGGCCGATGATATCGTGGTGGTGGATCGCAACTGTCACAAGTCAATTTTGCATGCGATTACGATGACGGGCGCAATCCCAGTGTTTTTGCGACCCACACGCAATCACATGGGAATTATCGGCCCGATTCCTTTGGCAGAATTTGAACCAGAGAGTATTCAGAAAAAAATTGACGCCAATCCGTTTGCACGGAAAGTTAAGGACAAAAAGCCACGCATTCTCACCTTGACGCAAAGTACGTATGACGGTGTGATCTATAACGTCGAAATGATCAAGGCCAAGCTTGGCAATATGATCGATACCCTACACTTTGATGAGGCTTGGTTGCCGCACGCGGCCTTCCATCGGTTTTATCAAGACATGCATGCGATTGGTCCAAACCGCCCACGCAGCCCTAAGGCGATGGTTTTTGCAACGCACTCTACGCACAAACTACTAGCCGGCATTTCCCAGGCGTCACAAATTATTGTGCAGGAATCTGAGACCCGGAAACTGGACCGCAATATTTTTAATGAAGCCTATTTGATGCATACATCGACCTCACCGCAGTACGCGATCATCGCGTCTTGCGATGTGGCCGCTGCGATGATGGAAGCGCCGGGCGGTACGGCCTTAGTTGAGGAAAGTATTCGTGAGGCGCTTGATTTCCGACGCGCCATGCGTAAGGTGGATCTTGAGTTCGGTGACGATGACTGGTGGTTCACCGTCTGGGGTCCTGATTACCTTGCCGCGCATGGCGTCGGCGAGCAGTCAGACTGGATACTACAGTCCAACGATCATTGGCATGGCTTTGGTGATTTAGCGGAAGGCTTCAATATGCTGGACCCGATTAAGGCGACGCTGGTTACGCCTGGGTTGAACATGGATGGAACCTTCGGTGAGACGGGTGTACCGGCTGCGCTGGTATCGCGATTCCTGACTGAGCATGGCGTGGTGGTTGAAAAAACCGGTCTGTACTCGTTTTTCATTATGTTTACGATCGGCATTACGAAGGGGCGTTGGAACACGCTCTTGACAGCATTGCAACAGTTCAAGGATGACTACGATCGCAATCAGCCCATGTGGCGAATCTTGCCAGACTTCTGTAAAGAACATCGCCAATATGAGCGCATGGGCTTGCGCGATTTGTGTCAATTGATTCACGCTGAATACAAAAAACATGATGTGGCGCGCTTGACGACAGAAATGTATTTGAGCGACATGATCCCAGCGCTTAAGCCCTCCGATGCGTTTGCGAGGATGGCACACCGTGAGGTTGAGCGCGTGTCGATTGATCAGCTCGAAGGTCGCGTAACGGGTGTGCTCTTGACGCCTTATCCGCCAGGCATTCCGTTGCTGATACCGGGCGAGCGCTTTAACAAAACCATTGTGCAGTATTTGCAGTTTGCGCGTTCATTCAATCAAAAATTCCCTGGTTTTGAGACCTACATCCACGGGCTGGGCGAAGAGACGGACGCTGACGGTGAGAAGCGCTTCTATGTTGATTGCCTGATCGAGAAATAGTGCCTCTGTACACAACGCCTTTAGGTTCGCAGCGTGCCGGTATTTGATGTCGCGGTAATCGGTGCGGGTGCCGCGGGCATGATGTGCGCGGCCGTTGCGGGCCAACGCGGCAAGCGTGTTGTATTGCTCGATCACGCCGAAAAACTCGCAGAAAAAATTCGTATCTCTGGCGGCGGTCGGTGTAACTTCACGAACCGGGTGGTGAAGGCCGAGCACTTCATCTCCGCTAACCCTCACTTTTGTAAATCTGCGCTGGCGGGTTTCACCCCCCAAGACTTCATCGACTTGGTGGATCGCCATGGCATTGCTTGGCATGAGAAGCACAAAGGCCAACTGTTTTGTGATCACAATAGCGAACAGATTATTGAGATGTTGCGCAAAGAATGTGTCGACGCCGGTGTGCAGTGGATGATGCCGTGCGCGGTGAGCGAGGTCAAACGACTCGACAGCCCGCATACCCAAGAGTTCGTATTGCAGACTGATCAAGGAATAGTCAAATGCCACAGCCTGGTGATCGCCACCGGTGGCCTGGCGATTCCTCAATTGGGTGCCACAGACTTTGGGCTCAAGCTTGCGCGGGAGTTCGGGCTCAAGGTTATTGAGCCACGGCCTGCGTTGGTGCCCCTGACATTTAACGGTGAGCAATGGCAGCCGTTGGTTGATTTGGCGGGACTCGCCGTTAAGGCGGTTGTATCGACGGGTTTGGGGCGACATGCGCCGGCCTTTTTGGAAGATGTCTTGTTCACACACAAGGGACTCTCAGGGCCTGGCATTTTGCAGATTTCGAGCTATTGGCAGCCGGGTGAGCCGATTGCCCTGGACTTGGCCCCAGATTCGGATATGGAAGCGCTTTTAATCGAGGCCAAAGCGGGCGGGCGCCAGCAGTTGGGCAACCTGTTAGCTAACTTTTGGCCCAAAAGACTCTCTGAGCAATGGCTAGGGGAGTTGGCGACTAGTCGAATAGCCGATTTGCCTGACCGTACCTTAAGGGAGCTGGCGGGCCGGATCAAGGGCTGGTCGGTGGTGCCTAACGGGACGCTAGGTTACAAGAAAGCCGAGGTGATGCGTGGCGGCGTCGACACCCGTGAACTAGACCAGCGGACCATGCAGGCAAAGTCAGTGCCTGGCTTGCATTTCATCGGCGAAGTGGTCGATGTGACGGGTTGGCTGGGTGGATACAACTTCCAGTGGGCGTGGGCTTCGGGTGTCGCCTGCGGCCGAGGGCTGGTTTAACCTTAGTCCTTCTCAGTTGTTACACCCCTCCATTTCGCGGTATGCTGAACCTGTTGTGAACGCAGGTTGCGGGAGAGAGTATTGACTGTCTAACCCAGACGGTCTAGATGCCGCCGAAGGCGCAATTCGCCCAGAATCGCTCAGGCCCCCCATACCGTAGCTTGCATTGATGCGCAAAAGACTCACGCGCGTCAGCACATCACTCTGGAGAGACCCGCGACCGCACTTGGTCACAACGGGCGCCGAAGGTGCACACCCGCATTCACGCGGGGCAACTCTCAGGCAAAAGGACAGAGGGGCGTATCGTCGCATTGGTCTGCGCTGCTTGTTGTAGCGCGCGGGCTGGATGTCACGCCCCTTGATCTCTGTCCCGGAGCTTTTTCATGTCTGCTGTCTTAAAACGCACTCCTTTGGCCGCCACGCACGTTGCGGCTGGCGCACGTATGGTTGATTTTGGCGGGTGGGATATGCCCGTGAACTACGGGTCACAAATCGAAGAACATCATGCAGTACGCCGAGATGCTGGGATGTTTGATGTTTCCCATATGCTGAATGTGGATGTCGCCGGAGCGGATGCCACGGGATTTTTGCGACGCTTGATTGCAAATGATGTGGCCAAGCTTACTCAGCCTGGTAAGGCGCTGTACTCCTGTATGTTGAATCCGCAGGGCGGCGTGATCGATGATTTGATCGTCTACTTCTTTACGCCTACCGATTGGCGCCTTGTTGTGAACGCAGGAACGGCCGACAAAGATATCGCGTGGATGCAGCGTGTGGCGGCCGCTGAAGGTTTCGCGGTCACGATTACGGCGCGCAAAGATCTAGCAATGGTTGCCGTGCAAGGCCCCAACGCGCGCGCCAAAGTATGGGCTGCCAGACCACAGTGGAAAGCGGCCACACAAGATTTGGGTGCGTTTGTTGGCGCACGCGTGGCACCCGACACGATGGTCGCGCGCACGGGCTACACCGGAGAAGACGGATTTGAAATTGTCGTGCCGGCCGATCAGGTGGAGTTGCTTTGGAAAGATCTGGTCAGCCAGCAAGTGCAGCCCTGTGGCTTGGGCGCACGCGACACGTTACGACTCGAAGCGGGCATGAACCTCTACGGTCAGGACATGGATGAGTTGATTCATCCAAATCAAGCAGGTCTGACGTGGACTGTATCGACGAAGGATGCAGAGCGTCACTTTATTGGAAATAAGGCTATCAAGCAGTTTTCAGATCCCCGCACTTTTATCGGATTGAAGTTGTTGGATCGCGGCGTAATGCGTGCACATATGAGTGTGCGCACAGCCAAGGGGCTTGGTGAGGTCACGAGTGGCACGATGTCCCCAACCCTTGGCTACTCCATTGGCTTTGCGCGATTACCTCAAGGCATCGCAGTGGGTGACGCCGTTGAGATCGATATCCGAGGGAAATGGGTGCCAGCGCAGGTGTGTAAGTTGCCGTTCGTACGAAATGGGCAACCAGTGACTCATTCTTGATTTGCCGCGATTCAATATTCAACGTTGCATTCAGTATTCAGCAATCAGTATTCATAGCCCTATTTTTATATTTCACGAAATTTTCAGGAGATCTTAATGAGCATTCCTAGCGATCGCAAATACGCCAGCACACACGAATGGATTAAGGCAGACGGTGACGTCATGCTGGTAGGTATTACTGGCCCTGCTCAGGAACAGTTGGGTGATTTAGTTTTTGTTGGTGATGTGCGCGTTGGGACCAAGCTTGCCGCTGGTGCGACTGCGGGGGTTGTGGAGTCGGTCAAGGCCGCGTCCGACATCTATGCGCCAGTTGCTGGTGAAGTTGTCGCCTTTAATGAAGCCTTAAACGATGCGCCCGAAACAATCAACGCAAGCCCCTACAACACATGGATTTTCAAACTCAAAGCAAATAACGCCGCCGATGTCGACAACCTGCTCGATGCAGCCGGTTATCAGGCCGTCGCTGACGCAAGTTAAGGCACTCATCATGACCAACAACGTATTCAACACGACACACGAATTTATTCCTCGGCATATCGGCCCCGGTGAGCAAGATCAGCAGACCATGCTGGCGGCTGTGGGAGCCTCGAGCCTTGAGTCTTTGATGCAAGAAGTCGTCCCAGCGAATATTCGCATGTCGCGCGAACTGAACTTGCCGGCACCGCGCTCCGAGGCGGATGTACTGGGCGAAATGAAAGTAATCGCACGCCAGAATCAGGTTTTTCGTAATTACATCGGACAGGGCTATTACGGCACGCACACGCCTAATGTTGTTTTGCGCAACATTCTCGAGAATCCAGCCTGGTACACGGCATACACGCCCTATCAGCCAGAAATTTCTCAAGGTCGACTAGAAGCAATTCTCAATTATCAGACCATGGTTGCTGACCTCACGGGCCTGGATATTGCTAATGCTTC
>JBILHV010000093.1:0-6387 GCA_044350305.1 Burkholderiaceae bacterium | reverse complement strand
ACTGCCGGGTGCATGTTCATCGGATGTTGTCCTGTTTAACCGACCACATTGACGAGCTTGCCAGGCACGACAATGATGCGTTTTGGAGCACGGCCTTCCAGATTGCGTTGAACGGCTTCATGTGCGACCGCCAGCTGTTCAATTTGTTCGCGGGTCGCCTCGCGTGCAATATTGAGGCTGCCCCTAAGCTTACCGTTGATTTGCAAGACGAGTTCAATTTCATCGGTAACCAGCGCAGTTTCATCGACGACAGGCCACGGTGCGTCGAGCAAATCGCCATAAATCGCGCTGTAGCCCAACTTTGCCCAAAGGTCCCAGGTGACGTGAGGAACGACCGGGTAGAGCACCCGCAGCAATACCCCTAACGTTTCCGCAATGGCAGCCTTAGCAAAGTTTGAATCCCCCAGCGATGCATCGTCAATCGCGTTGAGCATTTTCATGCAGGCAGAAACAACCGTGTTGTACTGAATGCGTTGGTAGTCATAGTCTGCTTGTTTGAGCAGTGTGTAGATTTCAAAGCGAAGCTTTTGAATCTCGTTGCTCGCCGCGGCCCAGTCAGGGGCGCGCACTTTTAGACCTACTGCAACCTCTGCTTGCTTCTGATAGCAAAGCGACCAGAGCCGACGTAAAAAGCGGTTCGAGCCCTCCACTCCGGAGTCTGACCACTCGAGTGTTTGCTCGGGTGGACTCGTGAACATGACAAACAGACGCGCAGTGTCCGCGCCCTGCGTGTCGATGAGCGACTGAGGATCCACACCGTTATTTTTTGACTTGGACATTGTGCCCACGCCACCATAGGTAATGTGACGTCCATCGCTTTTGAGTGTTGCGCCCGTAATGGCACCTTTCGCGTCGTACACATTGTCAACGTCTTCAGGCCAGAAATATTCGATCCCACCTTTTTCGTTCTTCGCCGAATAGATGTGGTTAAGCACCATGCCCTGGCAAAGTAGTTTGGTAAAGGGCTCATCGAACTTAACCAAGCCTAAGTCGCGCATCACGCGCGTCCAGAAGCGCGCGTACAGCAGGTGTAGTACCGCATGCTCGATGCCGCCGATGTACTGATCCATCGGCATCCAGTAGTCATTGCGCGCATCGACCATTTGTTGATCGTTGCCGGGCGAGGTGTAACGCATGAAATACCACGACGAGTCGACGAACGTATCCATCGTGTCGGTTTCGCGTCTTGCTGGCTTGCCGCAGCTTGGGCAATGACATGACAAGAAGCCTTCGTGCTTGGCGAGGGGGTTGCCGCTGCCGTCAGGGATCAGGTTCTCGGGCAAGATGACGGGTAGATCTTTTTCTGGCACCGGCACCGCACCACAGTCCTGGCAGTGAATGATTGGGATGGGCGTGCCCCAATAGCGTTGGCGCGAGATGCCCCAGTCGCGCAAGCGCCAAGTGGTTTGGCGCGTGCCCAAGCCTAGCGCCTCGAGCTTGCTCGAGATCGCATCAATGGCTTGCATAAAGTTCAGACCGTTATATTCGCTCGAGTTGATCAGACGACCAGATTGCTTGTCCCCATAGGATTCGTGCCACACCTTCTTGTCAAAAGGCTTGTCGCCAACCTGCACCACCTGCGTGATCGTTAGGCCATACTTATTTGCAAAAGCAAAGTCTCGCTCGTCATGTGCCGGTACACCCATCACGGCGCCATCGCCATAGCTCATCAACACATAGTTGCCCACCCAGAGCGCCACTTGTTGCCCGGTCAGCGGGTGCGTGACGGTCAATCCGGTATCCAATCCTTCTTTTTCGCGCGTGGCGAGTTCCGCCTCAGTCGTGCCGCCTTGCTTGCACTGTTCGATAAACGCAGCCAGGGCAGGGTTGCTGCTCGCGGCGTGCGTGGCCAGCGGATGTTCAGGTGCAACTGCGCAGAACGTAACACCCATGATGGTGTCGGCACGCGTGGTGAACACAAACATTTTGCCGTCTTGGATCAGCTTGTTTTGTGCATCTTTAATGGTGTGCGTAAAGGCAAAGCGTACCCCTTCGCTTTTACCGATCCAGTTTTCTTGCATAGCGCGCACGCGGTCAGGCCATCCTGCTAAGCCAGTCTGCACCTGCTCAAGCAGTTCGCTCGCGTAGTCAGTGATGCGCAAGTAGTAGCCCGGGATTTCGCGCTTTTCAACGGGTGCACCCGAGCGCCAGCCGCGACCGTCGATTACTTGTTCGTTTGCGAGCACGGTATTGTCTACCGGGTCCCAGTTCACAACCTGTGTTTTACGATAGGCGATGCCTTTTTCAAGCATCTTTAAAAAGAGCCACTGATTCCATTTGTAGTACTTGGGATCGCAGGCACACATTTCACGTGACCAATCGATCGCGAGACCCATCGCCTTCATTTGCTTCTTCATATAGGCGATGTTGTCGTACGTCCATTTTGCAGGAGGTACGTTTGACTTCATGGCGGCGTTTTCAGCCGGCATCCCAAAGGCATCCCAGCCCATCGGCATCAACACGTTGTAGCCACGCATGCGCAGTTGCCGCGCCATCATGTCATTGATGGTGTAGTTGCGCACGTGACCCATATGCAACTTACCACTTGGATAGGGCAGCATTGAGCAAGCGTAAAACTTGGGCTTGGGCTCTCCCGAAGCATTTTTTGCATTCTCGGTAACGAGGTAGGCGTCACGAGAGTCCCAGTTAGCGTGGGCAGCCGCTTCGACGGCGTTAGGTTGGTAGCGTTCCTGCATGAATACAGCCAAAAAGAGGTGAGACGCACAATACGTCAATCTACCTCGACATTATAGGGCGGTACGCTCTTTGTGCCCGAGTCAACGCGCAGTGGTGGCCAGCAAATAGAAGGCATAAAAACAAACAGCCTCGCTAGGCGAGGCTGTTTGGACAGAAACCGGAGCGTAGGCTCGAATTACTTGAGCTTGGTTTCTTTGTAGTCAACGTGCTTGCGAGCGACAGGATCAAATTTCTTGATCAGCATTTTCTCAGGCATGTTGCGCTTGTTTTTCGTGGTTGTGTAGAAATGACCTGTTCCAGCGCTGGACTCAAGTTTGATTTTTTCGCGTGCACCTTTTGCCATGATGGCCTCCTTTAAGCGACTTCGCCGCGTGCGCGAAGATCAACCAGAACGGCGTCGATGCCATTCTTGTCGATTGTGCGGATCGCGTTCGTGGTGACGCGCAGGCGTATCCAACGGTTTTCGCTCTCAACCCAGAAACGGCGCGACTGCAGATTTGGCAGAAAGCGACGCTTGGTTTTGTTGTTAGCGTGAGAAACATTGTTGCCCACCATGGGCTTTTTTCCGGTCACTTGGCATACACGTGCCATGGCTACACCTATTGTTTGTTTGAACGCAGCGTTCAGATTTCTACATCAAGTCTGACATTCTAATACGAAACCGAGGTTTAAATCAAACCGCCCTGCTGGTTTTGCGTGCGAGGGCTCCGAGCAGGCATGCCATGGAGGTGCAGCACCCCATAATAAGCGCCAAAGGCAAGGGGCCGGGGGTCGTGAGCAGGCTGACCGTCATTCCGGCTAGGGCGCCACAAGAGATCGTGATCGTCCCCATCATTGCCGAGGCTGAGCCCAGCTGGCGCCCTTGGTCTGAAAGCGCCATCGCTGCAGAGTTTGGTCCGACAAAGCCATGACTGAACATAAAACACATCATGCAGCCCATGATCACGGGGAGGGTGGCCACCCCAAGCAGGCTGAGCGCGAGCGCCGCCACCCCTGCGGACATCATGAACGCGAGTGCCCAAGGCAGTAGTTTTTCAGGGCGATGGTATCTAAGTAAGCGGGCACTAACCTGCGAGCCCATAATCAAGCTGAAGGCGTTGATGCCAAAGAGCAGACCATATGTCTGGGGAGAAACCCCAAAGTGCTCAATGAACAGCCTCGGTGAGGCGGCAATATAGCCAAAAAGTGTGGCCGAGCCCATCCCACCTGAAAAGGCAAACGCCGCAAAGCGTTTATGGCGCAGTAAGCCCGTGTACGTCCGGAAAATATTGCCCCAACTAAGCATTATTTTGTTTTGGGGTGGTAGGCTCTCGGCCATGACTTTCCAGACCGTGATTAGCAACACCACGCCGATCAGAGTGATCACAACAAAAATCCCCCGCCACCCCGCAAGCGCGAGAACCTGTGAGCCTAAGATTGGCGCCAGAATGGGGGCCACACCCATGATCAACATCAACATCGACAGCGCGCGCGCGGCTTCTTGTGTGCTGTAGTGGTCGCGCACCACGGCGCGTGAGATCACCATGCCGGCTGCGCCACCCATGGCTTGGGCGATGCGACTGAGAGTTAAAAATTCCACGCTCGGTGCCAAGGCGCAGGCAGCCGATGCCACGATATATAGCGCTAGCGCCCCATAGAGCGGCGGTTTGCGACCAAAGCGATCGGCCAGCGGGCCATACACAAGTTGCGCGCTCGCCATCCCGATTAAGTACGCGGCGAGGGTGCGCTCGACCTCATTGCTCGTTGTCGAAAGTCCGCGAGCGATTTCCGGGAACGCCGGCAAATACATGTCGATAGAGATCGGGCCAATCGCCGTGAGCGCGCCCATCAAAAGCAACCAGCCTGGTAGCCCCACCGCAGCCAGCCTCAAGCAGCAAGTGCCGTCGGGATGTGTACCTCGCGTGCGGCTTGTGCTGCGATTTCAAAGGACCTCAGGCGTGCCTTGTGATCAAAAATCTGCCCGGCCATGATGAGCTCATCCGCGCCAGTTTTTTCGACCAAGTCTTGCAGTCCACGTCGCACGGTTTCCAGTGAGCCCACGACGGAGCAAGATAACTGTTCAGAGACAGAAACTTTTTCGTAGGGCGTCCAAAAGGTCTCAATGTCGTCGATAGGTGGTGGGAGTTGACCGCGCGTATTGCGACGCATGCGTGTGGCATGCTGTTGGTGTGTGGTGAACAAGTAATGTGCTTCTTCGTCCGTATCTGCGGCAACGATGTTGACACCAACACCTGCGTGCGGTTTCGCTTGTTGTGAGGAGGGTTTAAATAAGGTCTTGTAGGCGTGCAGCGCTTGCATCAGAGCATCGGGCGCGAAATGCGAGGCGAACGCATAAGGCAAGCCGAAATGCGCAGCGACTTGTGCCCCGTAGGTGCTTGAACCCAAAATCCAGATGGGCACATGCAGACCCGCACCCGGGATAGCCTTCACTGCTTGACCTGGTTGCACGTCGTCAAAGTAAAACTGCAGCTCTTGCACGTCCTGTGGAAATTGATCCGACGAGCTTTGGAGGTCTCGGCGCAGGGCACGCGCAGTCATTTGATCTGTACCCGGTGCGCGACCTAAGCCAAGCTCAATACGGCCAGGAAACAATGAGGCGAGCGTACCGAATTGTTCGGCGATCACCAAGGGGGCGTGATTGGGCAGCATGATTCCGCCGGATCCAATCCGAATGGTCGAGGTCCCGGCCGCGACGTAACAAAGCGCGACTGCTGTGGCCGAACTCGCGTTGCCAGTCATGTTGTGGTGCTCGGCCATCCAGTAGCGTGTGAATCCCCATTTTTCGGCGTGTTGCGCCAAGTCACGGGAGTTATTCAAGGCATCGGTCGCCGTGAAACCTTGTGGAATGGGCGATAAGTCTAGGATCGAGTAAGGGATGCTCATAGGGTTTCGTGGTGCTTGGGCAGGTTATGCTTACGGATCAGGGTGCTGGTGACGGATTGGTTTAATCCGAGTTGCTTCAATAATACGCCCATTTTTTCTGAGTGACATAAAGCTTCAGCCTTCAGAAGGCTAACCGTCTGACATTAAAGGAGCACGCAATGCGTGAAGTATTTATTACCGCAGCAGCCCGAACCGCGATTGGCGATTTTGGGGGAGGTCTCAAAGACGTGGCGCCCATCGATCTCGGCGCGACCGTTGTGAAGGCGGTTTTACAGCGCTCAGGCGTGGATGGGTCGGCTGTGGGGCATTTGGCGTTTGGTCATGTTGTGCACACGGAGCCCCGTGACATGTATTTATCGCGAGTTGTCGCCTTAAACGCAGGGTTACCGCAAAGCTGCGCCGCATTCAACGTCAACCGCCTGTGCGGCTCAGGCTTGCAAGCGATTATTTCGAGTGCGCAGTCGATTTTGTTGGGCGATACCGACATGGCAATCGGCGGTGGTGCTGAAGCCATGAGCCGGGGTGGTTATTTGTCACAGACGCAGCGTTTTGGCTCGCGCATGGGTGATGCAACCGTTTCAGACATGATGGTGGGCGCGCTGACCGACCCCTTTAGTCGCATGCACATGGGCGTGACGGCAGAAAACGTAGCGAAGCAGTTTGGCATTTCTCGTGCAGACCAAGACGCGCTTGCGGTTGAATCACATCGCCGTGCGGCGAAAGCGCAGGACGAAGGGCGCTTTAACGATCAAATCGTGCCCGTCGTCATCAAGACGCGTAAAGGCGAGGTAGAGTTCAAAGTCGACG
>JBILHV010000001.1:0-21100 GCA_044350305.1 Burkholderiaceae bacterium | reverse complement strand
GGTACAACGAAGTGATGTTCGCGCGTAAACATCACTATAGTATTGATCGAAACACCTATATCGCAGGAATAAATATTGCCGCCGTGCCGGTACTCGATGATACGGAGCACATCACACACACCATTGCTTGCGCCGGCCTCGCCGACCAACTCACCAAGCCCCAGCAATTAAAGTTAATCGCCGCGATGCAACTCGAAGCTCGCTTGTTAATGAGTTCAACGCTCGAATAAGGAAAATCATGCCCGGCCCCAATGCATTTAGCCCCGCTGAACACGGATGGAAGACTCTCAAAAGTAAAGGGTTCTTCGCAGAGGTCGGCCCACTTTGGTCTAGACGTCTCGACGAAGGTTGGGAGTACGGCTTGCTTGTCGAGCCGAGGCATGAAAACGGCGTGGGTGTTGTCCACGGAGGCATGCTTGTCACGTTGTTAGATCAGACCATTAGTTTAGTGGCTTGGGCCGCAAATGAGCAGCAGCCTTGCACCACCATTCATTTAGATGCCCATTTTGTTACGCCGAGTTTTGCGGGCGACTTTATCGTCGCGCGGGGAGAGGTGGTACGAAAGACATCATCACTTATTTTTCTGCGCGGAACACTCATGGTCGAGGATAAGCAGATCATGTACGGCCAAGGAATCATGAAGATCCTACGCATTAAATAGAGGCAAACCTCTAGTTTGTTGCCAACGTGTGCAGTAGCGCTCGCAGCTTCTTGTATGCGTCCTCGCGCGACTCTGGATCGGGTCCAGAGTGAACGCCGCGGCCGGGCGTCACCCCATTGGGGATCTCCGGTCGGAATTGAACCTTTCCAATCGGGCTGTCAAACCCATGATAGGCCTGATCGTATACCCAGACCGTCGCGCCAACTTTTTTCCCCAGCTCGACGCAAGGTTGTGGAGCAGTCCAGTCATCCTTGCCCGCTAAGAAAAGTGTGAGTGGAATGTTCGTTCGGTAGTCACGCTTGAGTTGCGCGGAGCATCCGGGATAAAAGGCAACCGCTTGATCAATCAGCCCGCGCGCCGGATCCCCCCGTTGCGTAGTTTCAATGCTCTGTAGGACTGCTGAGCCCCCATGCGACCAGCCAAGAAGAACGGTCTTCAGAGGCTGTGCCGACTGTTCATTTGTCCAGTTTTGGTCATGCACCCATTTTGCGGTGTTGAGCGCATCAAGCCTGCGGTGTCCGCTGTTGATTGTGCGCTCGGAAAATTTTTGGGTACAGATTTCTCGTCGCCCACGCGGGGAGAAGCTATCGGGAAACACGGCGATCCAGCCCGCTTCGGTGATTAGTTTCGCCATGACCGCATGTCGAGCAGAGAGTTCCGAGGCTTTTGATTTCGCACTAGACAGAAGACCGCCGCACCCGTGCAAGGCAATGACGACCCCCTTAGCGGGCACACTTGGCAGAAAAAGATGAAGACTTGTCGGCTGAGCACTTTGGCTATGTGCGAGCGCGCTCATGGCCAACGAGATTCCGATTGCAGCTAGGTTCTGAAGCTTGAGCATATGAGTTCCGCGCGTTAGTCATTTCGACCGGGAGTGGGTCAGCCAGGCAGTTGCCCCAATTGTTTTAGTATGCGAATGACATCAGGACCGATGTGCTGATAGAAATGAAAGAGCCCAGAGCACAAATAATTGAGACCAGGCTCACCATCGCGGGCTTTGATCAGTCGATTTTTAGGGCATTCGCCCCAACAGAGTTTGAGAAAATCGCAGTCAAAGCACTGCTTTGGCAAGGTGTCACGCTTGTTCATCCCGAAAGTTTTCTGCTCAGATGAAAAAGCAAGATCGCCAAGGTGTGTGGTGTGGATGTTTCCTAATCGATACGCTGGGTATACAAAGTGGTCGCAGGAATAGACTTCGCCGTCATGTTCCACCGCGAGGCCTTTTCCGCAAAACTCTGCCTGTGTGCAGGTCTGTGCCGGCATACCCGCCGCCTGCGCGATAGCGGTTTCAAACAGATTTACGTGAATCCGTCCAAAGTCTGTCGCAAGCCACTCGTCCCAAACGCCTGATAAAAATGTTCCGTAGTCATCTGGATCAACAGACCATTCCGTGACAATTGACAGAGGGTGGCCGGGTTTTGCGCGGGCGCTATCTTGTAGCGGAGCATTAGATTTATCTAGCTTGCCCGGAGCGTTGTGCTTAAAAGTGGTTGGTTCGACAGCGGGATTGAACTGTATGCGCCAGGTGCCGAGCGCATCGACCAAAAATCGGTAAACCTCTTTGGGATGTTTGGCATTGGCGCGGTTGACGACACACAGTGCAGCAAACGGTACCTCGGCTTTAGCAAGTTTGTGGGCGGCTGCCATGACGAAATCAAACGTAGATTTTCCGTTGCGTGTCTTGCGATAGGTATCGTGAAGTTCACGAGGCCCATCGATTGAAAGGCCGACATGAAAATGATGCTCTTTTAGAAATTTGATCCACGCATCGTCAAGAGCAATGCCATTTGTTTGTAAATCATTTTCGATACGCTGACCCGGCTTCGCATACTTTTTTTGTAATGTAACGACTCGGAGAAAAAAATCTAACCCCATCAGTGTGGGCTCACCGCCCTGCCATGAGAAAACAACTTGCTCACCAGTTTGGCTCTCAATGTATTGCCGGATGTGTTGCTCCAGCGACGTCTCATTCATGCGGGCATGGGCAGGATGCTCGAGTAGATCCGTCTTGTGCAGATAGAAGCAATAGTCGCAATCGATATTGCATTCTGCACCCGAGGGCTTAATCATCGCGTGAAAGCGATAATGTCTGCCTTCGGGGAGAGTGGGGAGCTTGAGTTCGGGTGTTGACACGCTCGTGCGCAACTATTTGCTGATGCGCGTAATTTTATTGCCTTGTATGCCGACACCTGCCATGAGTCCTTTTTGGCTAAAGACAAATGCATAGATATCATTTTGCATGGTTGTCGTGGTGTGCGAGGCGCCCATACCTTGATCGATCACTACGACACTCGGTCCAACTCCAACCTCAAAGCCTTGCGTTACGTTCAAGGCATTCAGAGCACTCTCTTTCATAAAGAACATGGCATAGCCATACTCCTGCACGCCCGCTTGAAAGCCAAATGAGGCACCACCCGTGTTGTAGTAGGCCGTCGCTTTGCCATTTTGCCAAAGCACACCTTCACCATATTGGGCACCCACCATCAGACCGGCCTTTTTGACGCTCGGGAAGACGAGTACTGCAGCTGCCCGAGTATGTAAGTCCTTAGCGATATGATTTTGCGCCACTAGACTATTTAAAGCGTTTCGTGAGTCGCGCTCGAGCGCCTCTCTGGAGTCGGCATGTGCCGATTGCGCCATGCAGACAAGGAGGACGCCTATCACTGCGCCGAGAAAATATTTGAGTGATGGGAAGTGATGGAGCGAAATAAGCATTTAAAACCTCAACTTTGACACTGGGATTTGAAGATATTAGTATAGAAGAGGCGGGTGTGTAAATAATCACTCCGCTAATTGAATATCTTCGGATACTAAGGTTTGCCCAAGTCAGTGACATTGCATACGACTAAAGGGGTATTTCCAACTTATTCGCGACACACAAAGTACGACAACATCAAGCCTAAATCCCATCATGCAACACAGCAGAAAAAGAATTCTCACAACGCATACCGGTAGCCTGCCTCGCCCGCTCGAGCTGGTGCAGATGTATGCGGCTCGCGCGAATGGCACCGAAGTCGACCCAATCGCGCTCGAGGCCCTTGGGCACCAAGCCATGCAGACGGCCGTCGATCTTCAGCTGGCTAACGGTATTGATGTTGGCAACAATGGTGAGCAGCAGAGAGAGGGATTCTTTTTATATGTTCAGCGACGCATGTCGGGTTTTGGCGGGGCCTGGAAACGCTGGTCTCGTGGGGATGTCGAGCGCTATCCGGAATTTAAAAAAATGCTGGAGCAGCAGTCTGGCGGTAAAGTGGCAGTGAGTAATTTCTTGCCACCACGCGTAATCGGAGAGGTTCGCTATATAGACCCCGCGCTAGCCGCGTCGGAAGCGCGCGATTTTCGTGCAACGTTAGACACGCGCAAGGAAAAATCGTTTACAGAAGCATTCTTGACGGCTCCGTCGCCAGGAATTATCGCTTCGGCCTGTAAGAATGAGTTTTACGACACCGAAGAGGCATACCTGGCAGCCTTGGCAGAGGCCTTGCGCTTAGAGTACGAAGCAATTGTCGACAATGGTTTTATTCTGCAAATAGATTGTCCAGACTTGGCGCTTGAGCGACACGTTTCTTATCATGATGAGTCGGATGCGAAATTCTTAGGCTTTATTGAGCGTGTTGTGTCCGCAATCAATGTAGCGTTGCGTAATATTCCCCAAGATCGTGTTCGTATGCATGTGTGCTGGGGAAATTATGAAGGCCCGCACGACTGTGATGTGCCATTACGAAAGATTTGGCCTGTCATTCGTCAGACGAAGGTGGGTGGATTCGTGCTGCCGTTTGCTAATGCTCGGCACGCACATGAAATGAAAGTGTTGCGTGAGCAGCGCTTACAAGACCACCAGGTAATCGTTGCCGGTGTGATTGATGTGTTGACCAACTTTGTTGAACATCCAGAGGTCATTGCTGACCGCCTAGAGCGAGTGGCTGCAGATGTCGGAGACCCAACGCGAGTTTTAGCTGGAACCGACTGTGGGTTTGATACCTCAGCGGGAATGGGACGTGTCGCAACGGATGTAGTCTGGGCAAAATTACGCGCACTTGCTGAAGGTGCGCGTATCGCAAGTGACCGCTTGATTAAGTAGTCATACCCCGTACGCCCAGGGTCGCTTCGCCTGATCAGCCGTTCTGAATTGTTCGATGGACTCAGATTTTGAAAGAGTCAGCGAAATCTCGTCGAGACCTTGCAACAGCATTTCTCGCAGCGCTGGAGGAGCGGTGAAGCTAAAGCGTTTGCCGCTGGCTGTGCTAACACAGAGGCCTTCTAAATCGACAGTGATTTGCGATTGACCTGAGCTCGCCTCTACTTCTGAGACAAGCTCTTTGATTTGCTCAATCGGAAGTTCGACCGGAACAATGCCATTGCGATAGCAGTTGTTAAAAAATATCCCGCCAAACGAAGGCGCAATCACTGCGCGAAATCCAAACTCCCGAAGCGCTTTTGGCGCCCGTTCACGCGATGAGCCGCAACCAAAATTTCGATCTGCGAGCAAAATTTCAGAGCGATCGAAGGGCGCTTGATTCAAAATGAATTCGGGATTGGGCGTTCCATTCGCTAAGAAACGCCAACCATTAAAGAGATGCGCACCATAGCCCTTGGCATCAGTCCCTCCAAGGAAAAGTGCAGGAATGATTTGATCCGTATCAATATTGATACGCATGAAGGGTGCTGCAACCCCACTAACACGTTGAAGTGATTCCATGTTTAGCTCAGCTCCCTAGCGTCTGCGATACAACCCATGATGGCAGAGGCTGCAACGGTTGCAGGACTGGCAAGATGCGTGCGTGTCTTGGGACCCTGTCGCGACTCAAAGTTTCGATTTGTCGTGCTAATGACGCGCAAGTCCGCAAAGCGATTGTCGCCGATATGCCCACAGAAACCACAGGCAGATTCGTGCCATTCGAACCCAGCGTCCGTAAAGATCTTGTCAATGCCTTCGGCTTCCGCTGCGCGTTTAACCGGGGTAGAGCCCGGTACGCAAATAGCCTGAATCCCCGCCTTCACCTTTCGACCTTTTAGGATCTGTGCGGCGGCACGCAAATCGGTGAGGCGCGCATTGGTGCATGAGCCAATATAAGCAACGTCTATTGGGGTGCCGCGGATGGGCTCGTCTGCGTGAAGCTTCATGTAAGTCAGAGCACGCTCACCCAGCGCATTCGCCTCTTTGTCGACGGCCTGGCTTGGCTTTGGCACAGTTGCGCAAATACTACCGACTTGCTGAGGACTGATGCCCCACGTCACTTGGGGCTCGAGCACATCGCAATCGATCGTAATCTCTTTGTCAAACACGGCATCATCATCAGTCTTAAGTGTTCGCCAGTAGTTTGTCGCTTTTTCCCACGCAGCGCCCTTTGGTGAAAACTCTGCACCTTTGAGATACTCAAAGGTCTTTTCATCTGGGGCGACAAAACCGTATTTACACGAAAACTCGATAGACATGTTGCAAAGAGTGAGTCGTCCGTCGATCGGAAGATCGCGCACCGCACTGCCTGCGTATTCCGTTGCATAGCCAATGCCACCCTGAGCGCCGATCGTGCCGATTAGGGCAAGGATCATATCCTTTGCAAAGACGCCTGGCTTGAGGGTTCCTTCAAAATTCACCCGCATCGTCTTGGGCTTTGCTTGCGCGAGGGTCTGCGTGGCCAACACATGCTCCGCTTCAGACGCTCCAATCCCCCAAGCGAGTGCGCCGACTCCGCCTATCGTGCTGGTATGGCTGTCGCAACACACTAAGGTCGCACCAGGGAAGGCAATGCCCAGCTCTGGAGCCACGACATGTGCAATACCTTGTCGAGGATCGTCGTAGTCAATGAAGTGCAGCCCGTATTTTTTAGAAGCGTCTCGAGTGGTCTGTATCATCGCAGGACCACTAGACGAAACGGAGTCGCAGGGCCCTCTTCCTGGTTGTGTTGATATCAAGTGTTCAATAACAGTAAAGACTTGTCCGCGACTAATTGGCTTGCGTCCAGCTTCTTCAAGTGCCCTCAGTGCTTGACTGCCTGAGAGCTCGTGTAAGACAAGGCGATCGACTTGTATCAGATCGGACTCTTCGTCCAGTTTAGAGATGACGTGATCGCGCCAGACTTTATCAAAGAAGGTGGTTCCAGTAGATGGCTTCATGTGTAGCGCTTCTCTAGGTCTTTGTAGTGGTCGGCATTGAGTGCTGCCTGACGTTCGGCAAACATCATGAGCTGCGACTCAAACCCTGTGATTGACCCGTGTGTAGCCAAATGCTGCATGGCATTCTGCATGGCCAACATCGACGCTTGTAATGCAGCATTGGCATAACAGATCACAGAGTATCCCGCAGCTGCAAGCTCTTCGCGCGGTAATAGGGGAGTCTTGCCACCGATGACCATATTGCACAGGTGGATGCCTGGGACGGCGTTAGGAATTGCAAGCAATTCCTCTTTCGTCAAAGGCGCTTCAATAAACAGAAAGTCTGCGCCGGCCTCCTGATAGGCACGAGCTCGATCGAGCGATGCTTCAAACCCTTCGATTGCGCGCGAATCAGTGCGAGCCAGGATCATGAGGTCCGGATCGTGTCGGGCGTCAACAGCCGCCTTAATCTTCGAGACCATTTCTTGTGTAGAGACGACATCTTTGCCATCAAAATGGCCACAGCGTTTCGGGTACGTTTGATCTTCGAGCATGATGGCATTCGCGCCTGCACGTTCTAGTAAACGAATCGTTCGTCTAGCGTTGATCGCATTACCAAAACCGGTGTCACCATCCGCCAAAATAGGAATATCTACGGCTTCTCTGATCGCCGCGACATGCTCAGCAAGCTCGGTCACAGAGACCAAACCAAGGTCTGGTACGCCGAGGTAGTTGTTTGCAACCGCAGCGCCACTGACCAACATCATCTTGTGTCCCGCTGCGGCAATAAAGCGTGCGGCAAGGGCGTTGCCCGCACCCGGCATGATGTGCCCGGCGCCGACGGTTAATTGCTGGCGAAATAGTTTGTTAAGTGTCATTTGCATCATTCAAATTTGAGGTTGGCTGCTTTGATCACGCGCTTCCAGCGTTCGATATCCGATACGATCGTTTGCAGCAGATGTTCAGGTGTACCGCCTACGGAGGTCGTTCCTTCCGCAGCGAAGCGCTCTGTCACCGACTTATGTTGCAATACCTTATTCAGCTCAACATTCAAAAACTTAATCGCTTCTGCCGGCATACCTTTGGGACCAGCGATAGCTTTCCAGTCAACAACGTCATAGCCCTTGATTCCTTGCTCTTCAAAGGTCTGTACCTCTGGGAGATTTGGCAAGCGTTCTTTACCCGCAATGCCTAGCGCCTTCACGCGACCAGATTTAATGTGAGGCGAAGCGAACGTTGCGCTCGTAAGCATCATATCGACGTTGCCGCCGACCAAGTCAGTGAACGCTTGGGAGGAGCCTTTGTAGGGAACGTGGACTAAGGAGATGCCCATCAGGAAGGCCAGTTCCTCGGTTCCGAGATGGGCGATCGAACCAATTCCTGCGGAGCCATGCGTAAGCTTGCCCGGTGTGGCTTTCGCCGCATTGATTAGATCTTTTGCGTTGTTCAGCGCAGATGATGCTCGAACGATCATCACAACAGGGTCTCTTGACACCATGATGATAGGCTGCATGTCTTTGATCGGATCGAAATTCATATTCTTGCCAATCGCGGCTTGAATAGCGTAGGTGCTCGACATATTGAGGACCATGTAGCCATCGGGGGGTGATTTCAGAACAAACGATGATCCGATAATTCCACCGGCACCCGCTTTGTTCTCCACCGCGATTGATTCGCCAATTTGTTCACCCAGCCGCTGCGCGAGCAGTCGTGCGACGGCATCGCCGCCGCCGCCCGCCGCGAAGGGCACAACGAAACGAATCTGTTTGTTGGGGTAAGCAGACTGCGCAAAGAGTGCGCCTGGGAGTGCAGTGACTCCCAGTGCAACAGCTGATTGAAGTGCTTTAGTCAGTACGGTGCGTCGATGCATGAGATGTCCTTGATAGTCTAATTGGCTTTGATTCCAGCTGCGTTGATCACCCGAGCCCAGCGTGTCTGCTCGTCGCGCATAAATTCATCTAACTGTTTTGGCGTGCCGGTACTGATCACCAGTCCTTCGCTCGCGACGCGAGACTTAAAGGCGTCGGCCTGGGCAACCTTGGTCGCGGCTGCATTGAGACGAGCAATGACCGTCGTTGGCGTACCGGCTGGCACATACAAGCCGTACCAGCTGGTCGCTTGATATTCGGGAACACCCGCTTCGATCATGGTCGGCAGTGCGGGAAAAGCAGGTGAGCGCTCTGGAGTCGTCACAGCAAGAGCACGTAGGCGACCGGAATCAAGGAGTGGTGTCGCCCCAGCGGAGGTGGCAAACATCAAATCAACTTGGCCACCGACGATATCGGTGAGCGCAGCGCTTGCGCCTTTATAGGGGATGTGGAGAATGTTGACCTTTGCGAGCGCGTTAAACAGCTCTGCCGCCAAGTGCGCAGACGTGCCATTTCCTTGTGAAGCGTAAGTCAGTTTTCCTGGATTCGCTTGTGCCGCCTGAACAATATCTTGTACGGACTTGTAAGGGCTGTCAGCTCTGACAACCAGAACGTTCGGAGAGCGACTGATCAGCACTACCGGATCGAATGCCTTGTTCGTATCGAAGGGGAGCTTTGCAAGCAAACTAGGATTCACGGCAAAGGCAAATGTTCCAACTAACAGGGTGTACCCGTCAGGCTGACTTTTAGCGACAAAGTCGGTGCCGATCACGGTGCCCGCCCCGGCCTTGTTTTCAATGATGAAACTTTGGTTTAGTTCGGTTGCCATCCCTGCAGCGAGCGCTCGCACAACGATATCTGTTCCACCTCCGGGTGGAAACGGAACAACGATGCGCACAGGCTTCTCTGGAAAGTTCGCTTGCGCGAGTGCGGTACCGGTGCCCGTCGTGAGTAGCAGGGCTAGTAAAGAAAAAAAGTAACTGAGTAATAAATTTAATTTTTTATTTTTCATAGTTGCCTCCCTGTTTGATCATAGTCTAAGGCGTCCTGGAAGTGACATTATTTATCGTTTGTCTGAGTTGTTCGCTCAGCCCAGGCCACAATAATATATTTGTATGATCTAGATCTTGAGCGAGAATGAATCTTGCATTGACTCCCCGCGCACTGACGGCACTTACCCATGCTTGAGCGAACACGGGTAATGTGTTGTCATCAAGCGAACCGGTAACCGCCAATACCATTTTGTCTGTAGGGATGTTTGCGACAGCATCCATCGGATTCAGGCTGTTAGGCCATGGGGTCTGTCTGCCGCGCTGCGTGCCTCGATGTTGACGCCATGGGGGGACATCGCATGGGCAGCCCAGGAGGATGGCTCCATCCAACGATGAGGGAAAGCGTCCCAAAAGCAGAGCGGTGATCGCCGCTCCCCCCGAATGCCCGACCACGATTACTTTGGACGCGTTGTACCGCACTCGCAAATTCTGTAACGCAGTCGCAACACGCGCAACGTTTCCTGCGGTGTAGTCGTCGTCATGCGGATTGGCCCAGCCGCTAGAGTCCCCTACGGGAGAGCGATACCCAGGTCTCACCAGAAAAACGATCGTCTGATTTGGTCCAGACAGAATGTTCGCCGTCTTTGCCCACCGATCGAGGTGTCGCTGAGCAAGACCGCCACCGCTATCTCCATGCAGAAGCACAACCAGTACGGGAGGAGTCGCTTGGTTCGGCTGGTCCTTCCCAGTAGGCGCGTGCGCGCTCGGAGACCAAACCGTGAGACAGCCTTTCCCGTCAGCAATTGAGCGATCTTGGGGGAGCGACGCACACCCTTGTGCTTGAGCACGTTGAGCAAAGATGATTAGTACGAAGATAAAGAAGATCTGTACCAAAGATATAAACGTAAGCGGGGAGGCAAACTTCAAGCCTCGCTGGACGCTAGTGGCGCTGTAAAAGTTGACCATAGCCACGCACAGCATCGTTAATCCCACTTGCACGCAAACAGTGCCATAGCATCGCTTGGTTGCTTGTGATGACAGGTGCCTCTAAGCGATGCTCGAGTTCATCAATGATCGAGAGTACGCGAATATTGGTGCAGCTTAAAAAGTAGGCATCGGCATCGGCCCGCTTCATGGCCAGCGCTTTTTCAAGCCATTGCTCAGGCGTCACGCTCGCAGTTGAAACTGTTGACGGCAAATTAAGACCGATCTCATGCATCACATCAAAACCAAAATGATTCAAAAAGCGAACCTCGGCATCATTGACGGACTGAGGGTAGGGGGTCAGCATCACGATTTTCTTTGCACGCAGTGTGTCGAGTGCTGCTACGAGCCCTTGCGACGTGGCAATAGCCTTCTTATTTGCAGTTTTTTCAATGCGCGCAACCAACTGATCACCCATCGCTGGATCCGATGTGGAGACGGCAGTGCAGTGAAACACAATGATGCCGATGGGTGCTGCACCGAGCAGAAGCGCAGCGTTCTCGGCCCCATCGCTCATTTCTTTGATATCGGCGGGCGTCGTACCGTGCAGCTTCAAGCGAGTGGTATGAATCGATACGCCTGGCGGCAACATCGCCTGCGCATCTGCCTCTGCAACGACATTGCGATTAGGCAAGATCATGCCGATGCGCAAACGTTCGCCGTAGTCGGGCTGACGAATTTTTTGATGGTCAGTTTTTATACGATTCATATCATCTATATAAACCGCTACCCTAATTAAGCTTGATATCCGCTGCCTTAATGACGCCAGCCCATGTTGTCATTTCAGCCTTGAAGAACTCTGCAAATTTTTCTGGCGTGCCACCCTGAGGCTGTGCGCCAAGAGACTCTAATCTTGTCGATACTTCGGGTGAAGAGATTGCCTTGTTAAATAAAGCATTAATCTGAGTCACAGTATCTTTTGGGATACCCGCTGGGCCAATCACTCCCCACCATACAAACGCTTTGAACTCAGCAAATCCTTGCTCTGCGAACGTGGCAACATCCGGAAGTGCGCTAGAACGTGTTGGGCTCGTAATCCCCAATGCACGAAGCTGACCGGAGCGGACATAAGGTGTGGCACCGAGTTGGTTATTAAAAAACAATTGAATTTGGCCGCCGATTAAGTCGGTGTATACCGCAGCGCCTCCCTTGTAAGGCACGTGTACACCCTCCATGCCAGTTTGACGCTTAAACAGCTCGAAAGCTAAATGCTCAGCAGTGCCGCTGCCACCCGAGCCCACATTGAGACTTCCTGGCTTGGCTTTTGCTTGCGCGAGCAGTTCTTTTACATTTTTGGCGGCGACGGTGGGTGAAGCCAAGAGGACCATCGGGACAGTGCCTACCAACACAATTTGCGTCAGGTCTGTTGCTGCGTTGTAGCCCGCATTTGCGTAAAGATTGTTATTGATCGCATTTGCATTTGATCCAAGCAAAAGCGTGTAGCCATCGGGGTCGGACTTCGCGACAAACGCCGAGCCTACGTTGCCGCCAGCGCCGGTACGATTTTCGACAATGACGAGTTTTCCTAATTTTGTCGAAATGTAATCGGCCAGAGTGCGTGCAACGATATCTACGCCTCCGCCCGGTGCATACGGCACAACCAGCTTTATCGGTTTAGCGGGGAAGCTTTGTGCCTGAGCTGGCAAGGCCCCTAGTCCGCTCAACAGGGCAGCGGCACTGAGGGCGAGCACTGCAGAACGTCTAGCAAGGAATGCTTTCATTATTGATCTCCAAATCTTTTTTAGGCTCAGTCGCGACGCGGCAAGCTTGCTGTTCGCCCTGATTTTGTAACGTCCACCTTATTATTCATGCGTCAGTCTGTCAATTGATTTCGGCAGGACGCACTTTTGCGCTGTGCACCGGGGCATTCGATGTATTCTTTCACTGAGATTTACTACCCAGTAATGGTTGGCAAGCCATCAAACTATCTTTGAGGTTAGATTTGTCGATTACGCCGAAAACACCGTCACTATTGTTTACGCCGTTCGAATTGGCGGGAAGGCCCTTACGTAATCGAATTGTGCATGCCTCGATGACGTCTCTCACGGTACGAAACGGCAATGTCGCGCCAGAGCAAATTGCCTACTTTGCGAATAGAGCGCGGGGTGGTGCCGCGATGGTTGTTACCGAGCCATTTTCGATGTCTCCTCTTCAGGCGGTTCCCACTAAGACTCACGCGTTTGATCCAGCTAACGCGGAGGGCTTAACGCGCATGGCGACGGAGGTTGAGGGTCAGGACTGCAGGTTATTAGCTCAGATTCAGGATCCTGGACGTGCCCGACATCACGCTGGCAGGCATCTCAATGCGATTGCCCCTTCTGTCTTGCCGGACGATATGAGTTGGTCGGTACCACGAGCTTTGACAGGGACCGAAATCAAAAAATATGTGGTTGATTTCGCGCAAAGTTCTGCGCGCTTGCAGGCATATGGGTTTAGTGGTGTTGAGCTTTCTTGTGGCCATGGACATTTATTCCATCAGTTTCTATCGCCGCAGTCCAACATCCGCGATGATGCCTATGGTGGTAGTTGGGAGAATCGATGTCGATTCATTGCTGAGATCGTCTCCGCCGTCCGCAAAGAGTGTGGGTCTAATTTCATCATCGGCCTCAAGCTCCCAGGTGACGATGGTCTACTCGGAGGTATTGGTCTGGAGGCGGCCGCGATCATCGCTGCTCTTCTGACAGCGAGCAAAGAAGTTAGCTATGTGTGCTTTGCGCAAGGTACGCATGCAAACTCACTAGAAATGCACATACCGGATCGCTTTGGGCCGCGAACGCCTTATCGTGAATTAATTCGGACATTGCGCCGTGCGATCCCGAATACCCCGCTCGTGTCGCTCGGACGGATTAGTGATCCTGCTGAGGCCGAAGGTATTTTGGCTTCTGGCGAGGCGGAGTTGATTGGAATGGGACGGGCGTTGATTGCGGACCCTGCCTGGCCGCTTAAGGTAATGCAGTCACGTGTTAATGAGATTCGATACTGTGTGGCATGCAATACATGCTGGGACACGATCATTAATCGGCATGATTCGTTGGCGTGTGTCAATAATCCGCGGGTACGAAAGGCCGATGAGGTTGACTATTGGCCCCCGATGGCTACTGAGTTAAAGCGGGTTGTCGTGGTGGGTGCGGGTATTGCTGGCATGGAGGCAGGGTGGATAGCCGCCGCACGCGGACATCAGGTAACTATATTTAGCGCGAGTGCGCAAATTGGTGGCAAAGCGTGGCTGCGATCGCATCTACCCGGAGGTGAAGAAGTAAGTAGTGTTTATGACTATCAAACAGTAGCGGCGATGCGAGCGGGTGCAAAGATTGAGTTAGGCATGACGGCGCAGACCGATACCATCATGGATTTCAGCCCCGACGTTGTGATCTTAGCGACTGGGGCATCGATGATCCCACCATCTTGGTTACCAGAGCAAGTTCAGCAAGATGGTTTTGTTTTAGATTTGCGTCAAACGATGGCTGGGTTGTTAAAAGTGACCGCTAAACAGCGAGGCACTGCCGTACTCTTTGATATGGACCATACGGAGGCCACGTATGCTGCGGCAGAGCAGCTGCATAGCCTGTTTGATCAGGTTGTTATTCTGACCCCAAGACATTCATTGGCGGACGATATGGCTGTCGTCACGCGACAGGGCGTATTACGTCGGATCTTCACAAAAAAAATAGTTGTTCATTTGTTGGCCCTGCCCGTGTGGGATGCTGGCATGGAGGACGGTGTGTTGGCCTGGGTCAATGTCATCACCGGGGAGCGCAACCTCATCCACAATGTAGCGCTGTTAACGTACGCCACACCACGCCGTCGTAACGATGCGTTATCAGAGTCGCTAACGCGCCTCGGCGTGACCGTGTTAACAGTCGGTGATTGCAAATCACCGAGAGATATGATTGCCGCTACAGCCGATGGCCATTTGGCTGGACACCAAATTTAATAAAACGCTTTCTCATCCAACGATAGATGCGGAAACGCGCTTAAAACGCTCGATACACCTGAAGGGGAGGCGGCTTGCAAATAGCTTGGGTTTAGTTCACTGAGTGCATTCACACCAAGCAGTCCCATGCAGATGCGCACCTCATCTTGCAAGATCTCAAGCATGCGCACGACTCCGTCGGCGCCATTGGCCGCGAGGCCGTAGCACTGCATACGCCCGAGGCCGACCATGTTCGCTCCTAGAGCGATCGCCTTAACGATATCCGTTCCGCGATTGAACCCACCGTCAACAATGACTTGGGCCCGACCGTTGACGGCCTGTACAACCTCAGGAAGTACCGTGAGCGAGCCACGGTCGTGATCGAGTTGTCGACCGCCGTGATTCGATACATAGACCATATCGACACCGTGTTCAACAGCGAGGGCGGCATCTTCCGCTGTCGCAATTCCTTTAAGAATGAGCGGGATGGAGAGTTTTGACTTGAGGCGATCTACGTCTTTCCAGGTAAGCGTTGGTTGAAACTCGCGACCCGGTACTGTGCTGCGACGAATGTTGCGCTTAGCCGAGTCACGCTCGCGACGGCTGTAGTGTGCGGTGTCGACCGTCAGGCAGAATGCACCATAGCCGGCAGCCACGGTGCGTGCCGCGAGGTCATCGACCCAATTCGCATCGCCATGCACATACAGTTGGAATATTTTTAGGGTATCAGGTGCGGCGGCGGCGGTGGCCTCGATCCCGGGCTGACAGACCGAGCTGAGCATATGTGCGACACCATAGCGTCCGGCAGCGATCGAAGAGGTCGCGCCAGCGCCCTCAGCGAACACCTCAAGGCTACCAACGGGCGCCAAGAGCACGGGCAGTTTCAGGTCGCGACCTAAAAAGCGCGTGCCCGTATTGACTTGGCTCACATCGCGCAAGACTCGGGGTTTAAACGCAAGGGCATCAATTGCTGCGCGGTTGCGGCTGACGGTTGTTTCAGTTTCTGTTCCGCCGACGATATAGTCCCAGTTATCGTGGTTAAGCTTTTGACGCGCTTTTTGCACAATTTCGTGAAGCGTCAAAAAAGTCGGCGAGTAGGGGGCTGCTTGCTGCGGTGATGTTGTCATGTTGAGAGATGCTACTTTTTTAGATTGGTTTAGTTTGGTGCTAACTTAGGCGCGGCTAGGAATTTTGTCAATGGCGGCAGTGGCACACTGAGGTTTCCTTTAAGAATCCTTGGGATTCACAACATTCGGTAATATGGCGGGGTGAGTTTGTTGCATCCTTATTCGGAAATATTTTATGAACAAAGCGTTAGTTCTCGAGATGGCACCAACCGGAACCCTCCGCGTTGCCTTGAATATGATCAATTTTTTGTTGATCAGTGGAAAAAGTCCTGACGGGGTTCCCGTGGGTGTTGCCCCTGATCTGGCGCGCACAATTGCTGACCGCATCGGGGTGCCGTTGCAGTTGATTCAATATGGCTCGCCAGGAGAGCTTGCAGACGACGCGGACAAGAGTGTTTGGGATATCGGCTTGATCGGCGCCGAGCCTGTGCGTGCCCAAAAAATTGATTTTTCGACGGCTTATGTTGAGATCGAAGCGACGTACCTTGTCCCGGCTGGATCCAGCCTAAAACACGCGTCTGAAGTTGATCGTCCCGGCAACCGTATAGCGGTCTCCGCGCGCAGCGCTTACGACTTGTGGCTGACACGCAATATTCAGCATGCCCAACTGCTGCACGCAGAGGGCTTCGAGGCAACGCTCGCATTGTTTGTGGAGAAAAAATTAGAAGCAATGGCTGCGTTGAAACCTGGGTTACTGGGCGACGTGGCGCGATTGCCGGGCTCGCGGATTTTAGAGGGCAACTTTACAACTGTTCAGCAGTCCATCGGCGTTCCCAAAGGACGCCTTGCCGCAGCTGCTTATTTGCAGTCGTTTGTGGATGAAATCAAAAAGGGTCTTGTCGCGCAGCTGATTGCAAAGCATCAGGTCAAAGGGCTATCTGTTGCGCCTTAAACTTTTGCACGCAGGCGCTTGCTGACGCAGCCTGCGGTCAAAGAACCTCGCAAGGCTTATCTGAGCTTATTCGCATCATGGCCTCCACTCTGCGCGCTAGCGAACCAAATAAAAGTTCGTTGACCCAGTGCGATCTGGCGGGGCCGATAACGATTTGCGGGCAGTAATTCTCTTTTGCGAATTTGGCGATTTCGTCAACCGTCCTGCCACTCACGTGATGCGTGTTGTAAGGAATCCCCGTTGCGTCTAAGACGAGGCGCATGGGCAGGAGGGCATCATCTCCATCTTTTCGATTAAATTCAATAAGGTCTGCACATGAAAAAAACAGACCGACAAGCCCGGTATATTTGGGTCGGATAGTCAGAAGGTGCACCCGAATGCGTTCTCGTTGGTGAAGCTTGGCGAGATAGCGGGCAACCCACTGGGTATCCTGGCCGGGATGAACCGGCACAAGGATATTAGCCATGAGTGGTTGTTAGGCGCCGGCGTGCGCTTTTGGCGCGTGCCGAGACCCTAACCATTTGCCAAAGGCGATCACCACAAAGATACCTACTGTCGGTACAACGTAGTGAAGGTATGCCGCACTGGAATCAATCCAGCCCGCAACCGCGCTATCGGTAACAAGCATTTCGCCAGCAACCCAACCGAGCAGTCCTGCTCCCAGGGTGATGATGACTGGAAAGCGTCCCATCAATTTCAGAATCAGCTGACTACCAAAAATAATCAGGGGGATGCTAATAACTAATCCGATCACTAGCAATACAACGTTACCTTTCGCCGCAGCGGCCACGCCAAGAACATTATCCAGACTCATAATGAAGTCGGCGACGATAATTGTTTTGATTGCGGCAGCGAGATTTGAGTGCGCATCAATGTTTTCTTCATCGCCACCCGAGTCCAACATGCTTGCGCCAATCCAAAGTAATGCAATGCCACCCACTAGTTTGAGGTAGGGCATGTCAAGCAGCATGACGGCGAAGAATGTGAGCACGATACGCAGCACGATTGCGCCCACGCTACCGAAAATGATTGCCCGCTTTTGTTGTGCAGGTGGGAGCGAGCGGCTCGCGAGCGCGATGACGACGGCGTTGTCGCCGCTAAGCATGATATTGATAACAATAATTTGAGCCAAGGCGACCCAGAATTCGTTTGTGTACAGCATATCCATTGTCACTGCTCCTCATTTTTCCCCGGCATCAACGGTGCCGTTCGTATTTGAGAAGGAGCGTAGCAAAGGACAGTTACTTCAAATTATCCAAAACATTATCTGTATATATCGTTTTTATTACAGAAGATTACATTTACGTTTGCGCATGAACGGTCACGGTGGGAAACGACACAACAACGTCGTTCCCAATGCCGTCTTCCGTGTCTGCGTTGATGCGGATACTCGCTTGGTGCATCACGGCGATTTCTTTGGCGATAGCCAGGCCCAGCCCACTCCCTTCGCCTGAGCCTAATAGGCGATAGAAGCGTTCAAAAATGAGTTCTTGTTCCGCTTCGGGAATTGATGACGCGTCATCCCGAATCGATACTGCAGGCGAAGGACTGTCTGTGATGCGTACGGTAATGCTTCCTGTTGATTTGCTATAGCGAATAGCGTTATCGATCAGGTTGTCAAACAACTCACGCAAACGATCGGGTGCGCCCAAGATGACGGTTGGATGAGTATTCACTTCGAAACCCAAGTCGATGTTGCGTTTGATTGCTTGGGGCACCCAGTTCGAACAAATCTCAAGCAACAGGGTATTCAAGTCGACGCGCTCGAACTCTGGTGGCCGCGCCTCGTTAATGTCATTGCGGGCAAGTGCAAGAAGCTGAGATACCAACCGCGACATGCGATCCACCGCATCGTTAAGCTTAACGATGATGTTCTTTCGCTCGTCGGCATCTTGACTACGTTCGAGAAGCTCAACATAGGCGCGTAGCGCTGCGACGGGTGTTTTGAGTTGATGTGCGGCATCCGCTACAAATCTCGATTGCGCGCTGAACACCGTATCTAGACGAGTCAATAAAAGGTTGATGGACGCGACAAGAGGGATCACCTCGCCTGGTACCGTCGTCTCGTTCAATGGACTGCGGTCTCGAAACGAACGCTCGGCAATCGCGCGCTGCAGTGCTTTGAGGGGGAATAAGCCCCGCGTCACGCCAAAGGGCACGAGCAGCGCCACGAAGATGATGAGAATAATTTGCGGCAACATCACACTTGCGATAATTTGTTGCGCCATCTCCGTGCGTTTAATCTTGGTTTCAGCGACTCGTATGGTTGCACCGCCCATGTCAACCAAACTTAACTGCACGACACGCACGGGGCTGTAGTCGATTTGAGCGTCATACAGCAGAATATTGTTTCTTGAGCGGGTTGCGTTAGCCGGCGCTGTTGGGATGGGGTCGCCCGCAATGCGCTGTCCGCGGTGGTCGAGCAGTTCAAAGAAAATTTTGTCTTGAGGATCTTGCAGCAATAGTCGCCGCGCAACCTCAGGAAGATCTAGGAAGATGCCGGACGCATTCTTGCCTATTTGTAAACTGAGCTCGTGCCCAACTTCAATTAAGGCTTTGTCGTAAGCGTTCTTAGAAAAGTGACCTGCAAGCCCGAAGCTGACAGCCGAGTCGATGACTAAGATCGTAAGCAGTGGATACAGAAGCCATCGCAACAGCTGCGTGCGCAGCAATCGTTGACTAGTTTGCTGGGTCGACAAGATATCCCATCCCGCGGATCGTACGGATGTCGCTGCCGGTGGGCTCTAGTTTTTTGCGGAGTCGGTGCACCAACACTTCGACCGCATTACTGGCCATGCCTTCTTCCCAGCCGTACAAGTGATCGATAATTTGCTGCTTGGTCACAACGCGTCCAATGCGAGTGAATAAAAGCTCCACCAACGCAAACTCTTTGGACGTCAATTCAAGGGAGCGTTGTTCACAATGTACGCGTCGCCCGACTAGGTCGATTTGCAGCCGTCCGTGACTGAGCTCAAGTCCTGCCGGCGTATGGGCTCGCCGTAAAAGCGCACGCACGCGTGCTTCGAGTTCAAAAAGATGGAACGGTTTGGTTAGATAATCGTCAGCGCCTAAATCCAGGCCCGTCACACGATCTGTAATACTGTCTCGCACACTTAACATGAGGACGGGTGTTCTAGAGCGCCGCGCGCGGTGTCGCCGCAATACTTCGAGCCCGTCATAGATCGGCATGCCGATATCTAGGATCGCGAGATCGTAGTCGTTGGCAGAGAGCGCGTCGTCTGCCTGCTGTCCATCGCGTACCGCGTCGACCCGATGTGCGTTTTGCGAAAGCGTCCGAAAAATAGCATCGGCCAGCATTTCGTCGTCTTCGGCAAGCAGGATGCGCATGCGGGTTGTTCCTTCATCTTGTGTGACAGTTCGCGCGGCTATGATTGAAATTCGATTAGTTTGAACGCAACCAATAGGCCAGCCTATAAGTGTAGCGCCTTATTGGCTGAGCGTTGCCATAAGAATAGGCAAGTTAACGCTCCACAGTCAGGGGTAGCGGCATATGTCAGTCGAGTGCGGGTATAGTTTGATCTCGTTCGCGCGAGCCGTAAGTCGTTCTGTCGTCTGTAGTTGAGTACATATTTTGGTGGGGTAATGTTGATGGGCTCGGCCAATCGCGCTGATTTCGTAATTATCGGGGCTGGCATCGCTGGTGCCTCGGCTGCGCTATATATGGCGAGTTATTGAAATGAGCAGGCGCGCACCGGCTCACTCCCGTGCAAACTTGGGAGCTTTCCCCTGCGTTGCACTCGGAACGAATTGTCGATGCACTGATTTAGCCTGATGCCGCTGAACTGGGGACTCACGAAAGAAATGCTAAGTGCTTCGAGACTTAGTGGCCGATGACCATTTGGTTCGCCAGAGCTCTATCAAGTCCTTTGCGATAGGTGGCAATGAAATCAGAATCAAAAATCCCGCTAGGGGAACGGTAGTGACATATCCGAAATGCTTGAATGAAATTGCACCTATAACGGCACCTATCAAGAACAGTGAAAAAATGACAAGGTGAATTTTGAGCTTCTCGCGGTCTGCCACGACGCGCTTCTGCGGTATCGACGCATGATCTCGGTTCCAGTACAGCAACCTACCCAGTTCGATTCCGATGTCGGTGACGACACCTGTCATATGTGTCGTACGGATCTCAGCCTTGGAGATCTTGGTCATGATGGCGTTTTGTAAGCCCATCACAAAACATAAAACCAAGATCGTTGTCGGTACAAAGACCTCGACTAGTATGTTGAGCGAAAAGCCGAGCACGCCAAACAACAGTAGCAAAATCGCCTCGAGACATAACGACAGAGCAAATTCACTATGTAGCTGTTTGCGTCTTGCCCAGTTGATCAAGATCGCCGTCACGGCAGCGCCAGACACAAAGCTAATTAGGAACGCAATGCCTGCTAGCACAATGCCGATTTCGCTAATGACCAGATCATCGGCGATACCGGAAATAATGCCAGTCATATGCGAGGTGTAGCGCTGACCAGCTAGAAAGCCACCGGCATTCACGGCGCCCGCAATAAACGCCAGGATCCCACCAAGGGCCCAGTTGTTTTGTTTA
>JBILHV010000092.1:0-6437 GCA_044350305.1 Burkholderiaceae bacterium | reverse complement strand
TTTTGTTTTGCTGAACAGCCATGACAACTCCTGTGGATCGACGAATTGTACGCCAACCATCTTAAAAACAACTACTTACCTTTTTTGAGCTGACCCAGCACCGCAAAAGGCGAAGGGGGCTCTTCTCTACTGGCGATTTCATCTGCTTGCGCATCTAATTCCGCCGATCCCGGACACTGAGTGTGGCGCGGCACGTAGGGCACTTCTAAAATCAGTTCATCTTCTAACAATTCACACAAGTCAAACTTGGGCGAACCAACAATTTGCTCTGGGGCATCGAGATCGTCTTCATCGGGCTCATCGTCCGAGAGATCTGACTCGCGCCGCACCAATTCAAACACTGTTGTGCGATCTATTGGAAGAATCAGCGGTCCTAAACAACGCTGACACTCCAGTACTAAATTTGCCTGAACCTGCACGACTAACTGCGATATGTCGTCTTTGGTGACTCGGCCCTGAATGGCATAGCGCACCACCCCAGGCAAGGCAGGTGCCACAGAAAGCTCAGCGACTTCGCCTATCGGCTGCTCCGCTAAGCCTTCGAGCAAGCGCTGTAGGCGATGGACGCTAAACGCGCCGCCTACGACCTGCCCACGACGTGCAAAATCAAACGCATCCACAACCGGTGGCACGGACAGCCGGAACACCGAATCAACAGACATGCACGCCCCGCAGCAAAAAAGCAGCAAAGCAAGAGATAATAGCGTGTTTGTGCCTAGATCGTCAATTTCCACCCTCACGAAAATCCACTGTGACCCCACCTCTTATCCTCGCTTCAAGCTCTGTTTATCGGCGAGAATTGCTGTCAAGACTAAAAATTCCTTTTTTCTGTATTTCGCCAGAAGTCGATGAGTCACCAAAACCAGGTGAAACGGTCGCTGCACTCGCCCTGCGTTTGTCGATTCTGAAGGCACAGACTGTTGCGCAGCAGCATCCTGAAGCGATTGTGATCGGAGCCGATCAAGCCGCATCGCTGGCGGGTCAGATCATCGGCAAGCCCGGCAGCCTCAGCGCTGCGGCGCAGCAACTTGCCAGGCTTTCAGGCCAAACTGTGGTGTTTCACAGCGCGCTCACGGTGCTGCTCGGGTCAAGCTACTGCAAAAGTATGGATGTGCCGACAACCTGTGTTTTTCGCACACTCACCGCAAGCGCGATCCAGCGCTACGTGCAAATCGATCGACCGAACGATACCGCCGGCAGCGCTAAAGCCGAATGTCTAGGTATTGCCTTGATGGAACGTATGGACAGCAGCGACCCCACTGCCATTATCGGGCTGCCCTTGATTGCGCTGACACGCATGCTCTGCGAAGTCGGACTCGACCCACTCGAACACGCCAAGGTATAAAAGCATATGCCTGCTGATCCCACCCCTACCACCGACCGCTCTGGCGGTGTGCTGCACCTCATCCCTGTTGGCTTGGGTGAGGCGCCTATCAACGACTGGTTGCCACACGAGGCTCAAGCGCTAGCCGGTCAACTCAACACATACATTGCAGAGAACGCAAAAACAGCACGTGCGTTTTTAAAACTGACTCCGCTTACCCATCCTTTGCAAGACATCACGATTCACGAACTCACCCCACGCGTAGACGACGCGACATTACAAGCTTGGCTAACACCGCTGCGCAGCGGCGAATCCATCGGTTTAGTCTCCGAGGCGGGATGCCCCGCAGTGGCGGATCCTGGCGCACGCGCGGTCGCCATCGCGCATCAATGGGGCATCACCGTTAAGCCCTGGGTAGGCCCTTCATCCATTTTGCTCGGTCTCATGGCCAGCGGACTGGACGGGCAGCGCTTTGCGTTTCATGGTTATGCACCCGTAGACGCCGGCGAACGCACCAAACAACTCAAAGCATGGGAACTCTTCTCCTCCAAGCAACGTCAAACGCAGATGCTGATTGAAACCCCTTATCGCAATCAAGCCATGTTCACCAGCTTGATTAAGCACTTAAAAGGCAATACACGTCTGTGTGTTGCGCGTGCGCTCACGACTCCCGATGAATGGGTCCGCACCTTAAACGTCGCGCAATGGAGAAACCAATCGGTCCCGCCGCTCGATAAATTTCCTACTCTCTTTCTGTTTCAGGCGGCCGCATGATTGCTGGTTTGACGCAACGTAGTACCTTGCGTGTGATCTTGGTTGCATTACTCAGCATCTTGGCGGGATGCGCGTCCCAGCAATCAGGCGGGCCGTACAGCATTGATGAAACCATGAAGTCACGTGGGCAAAATAGCCGCGTCGATATCATCGTGTTGCACTACACCGCCTCTACAAAGCCCAGTGCACTCATGACGCTCACCAATCGTGACGTCAGCGCACATTACGTTGTGTCCGATGACGCCAAACCCGTGGTCTATCGACTGGTAAACGAAGACCGTAACGCGTGGCATGCCGGAGAAAGCAGCTGGTATGGACGCACCTTTGTCAATCAACGCTCCATTGGTATCGAGATCGTCCATCCGGGATGGCAGCCCAATGCCAAGGGTGAGAACGGGCAGCCCTACCCTGACGCGCAGATCGCTGTGGTTGCTGCGCTCACGCTCGATGTCGCCAAACGCCACCGCATCTTGCCAGAAAATATTGTGGGTCACGGCGACGTGGCACCCGGTAGAAAAGTGGATCCCGGTCCGTCATTCCCATGGAAAAAACTTGCACAGCTCGGCGTGGGGCGCTGGTTCGATGAGACGCTCGCCGCCAAATACCAAGCTGATTTTGTCCGCAATGGGCCGCCGGACGCTGCCTGGTTTCAACAGCAACTCAAGCGTGTCGGTTACGCAGTCCCCGAGAACGGCTACTTTGATCAAAAAACGTTAGCGGTGATCGCGGCCTTTCAGGCACACTACCGCCCCGCGTTGGTGACGGGCAAACCCGACGCACAAACCGCAGCACGCTTACAAGCACTACCAACTTCTGGATCTGGCCTTTAAGGCCGCGCACGCGAGAGCTGTATGCGCCACCGCACAATCCGCCAAAGCAATAAGGCAGCAAGCACCGCGGCGTAAATCATGACGGTCTGCAGATCGTTCTTGCCCGCCTTGTGCCACCAGTAGTGCAAGATTGCCAAGCAACCAATCAAATAAATCGCTTGGTGCAAACGTTGCCACTTGCTCCCCAAGCGACGCATCCACCCCTGCGTGGATGTCACGGCCAGCAGACTCATGGTGAGAAAAGCGGCGACGCCCACCAGAATGAATGGTCGCTTCCATATATCCACAAGCATATCGTCAACCACAAAGCCCTGATCCCACCACGCCCAAGTGAGCGCATGCAGCACAGCATAGAAGAAGGTAAACAAGCCGCACATGCGGCGCAAGCGCACGAAAGCGGGTTGTTTAATCGCTTGTCGCACTGGGGAAATCGCAAGCGTCAACAACAAACAGACCAAGGTCCACGTCCCGGAAGACCGGGTGAGAAATTCAGTGGGGTTTGCCGTTAAGTCATTTTGCACACCGAGCCAGACCCAGCGCAGCAAGGGATACAAGCCGAAGACAAACAGCAAAGGCTTGCAACGATCGATCTCGCGCGAGCTAAATGTCTTCAAACTTGTTCTCAATAGTTCCGGCGCAAATCCAGGCCTGTGTAGAGCGAACCCACTTCGTTGGCATAGCCATTGAGCATCAGCGTTTTGCGCTTGGGACTAAACACACCGTCTTCGCCAATCCGTCGCTCCGTCGCCTGACTCCAGCGAGGATGACTGACTTCAGGATTTACGTTCGAATAAAAGCCGTACTCGGAGGGCTGCGAGCGCTCCCAGCTCCCGACAGGCTGTTTTTCCAGCAAGCGGATCGTGATGATCGACTTCACCGACTTGAAGCCATACTTCCAGGGCACGACCATACGCACGGGCGCACCATTTTGATTCGGCAATACTTTGCCATACATCCCCAGTGTGAGGAGCGTTAGCGGGTGCATCGCCTCGTCCATACGCAGTCCATCACGATACGGCCACTCAACTGAACGGGTGCGCACGCCAGGCATGTTTTTGGGTTGCACATCAGTAATGAACTCAACAAATTTTGCGTTCGCGGTAGGCTGCACCTGCTTGATCAGCTCGGACATCGAATAGCCAATCCAAGGAATCGCCATGGACCATCCCTCTACGCAACGCATGCGATACAGACGCTCTTCGAGAGGCGCAAGCTTTCGCAAGTCGTCCAGATCAAACGTCTTGGGTGCTGCGCACTCACCTTCCACGCGCAGTTTCCAAGGCGTTGTTTGAAGCGTGTGCGCGTACTTCGCGGGATCCGCCTTGTCCGTGCCAAACTCAAAAAAATTGTTGTAAGTGGTCGCGTCCTTTTCGGGCGTCACTTGCTCCATCAGCACATACTTGGGAGACCGCTGTGCATCAAGCTTGGCCAGCGCAGCCGCACTCGCCAACGCCGACCAACCGCCTAAGGCGCCCGTCGCGAACGTGGCGCCAGTCGCCTTCATCCAGTGCCTGCGGCTCTGCCAGACTTCTTCAGGCGTGATTTCTGTAGAACGAATGCGGGGGAAACGGTAGCTCGACATAACGGCCTCCGAAAAAGATTGAGTGCGCCCAAGCATTAGCCGCAGCGCGAATCACTGATGAACCGGATTATCACGCAATTTAGATAATTCAAGGCGCACCAGCACAAAATAACCCTTCAGCAACGCAGGATTGGCAAGTAAACAGTCGACACCCTACACGCGCTCAAGTAAATATTCTTTCAGGCTAGAGACATCTGGGACGATTGCATGGTGGGGACAGGTACGCAGCTCGTCGGCGGGATGCGCGCCGTAGGAGACCCCCAAACCATGCACACCAGCATTCGCCGCCATCTGCAAATCATGGGAGGTATCACCCACCATGACAACCCGATGTGGCTCAACAACCATCTCATCCATCAACTCATACAACATGCCAGGATGCGGCTTGCCAAAGGTCTCATCGGCGGTACGCGTCGCTTCAAAGGCTGCATGCAGGGAGGTCGCCGTGAGGGCGCGATTCAAGCCAACTCGGCTCTTACCCGTTGCCACGGCCAAGCGGGCACCCGCCTCCTGCAACTCGGTCAACATCTCAGGGACGCCATCAAACAGCTTTAACTGCGTATCGCGCGAGAGATAATGATGGCGATAGCGCTCAAGAAACAACGGCTCTAGCGACTTCGTCAGATCAGGTACTGCGCGACGCAGCGCGGGCTCTAAGGACAAGCCAATGACCCAAGCCGCCTCGGCCGCTGTGGGGACCTTGAGTTCGAGATCACGGCACGCTCCCTGAATCGCGGCCACAATGCTGTGCGTTGAATCCATCAGCGTGCCGTCCCAATCAAACACAATGACCGAATAAGGTTTCATTGCTGCTCCAACTTTTGCAAGATTGCTGCGCAGGCCGCAGGGAGCGGCGCGACCAAGGCGAGGGGCTCCTGCGTCAGGGGGTGGGGAATATCCAAGCGGTGTGCATGTAAAAACATTCTATTGAACCCAAGCTTCACGAATTTAGCGCGCGTCTCGTCGCGCCCATATTTGTCATCGCCCACAATTGGAAACCCCGTTGAGGCGAGATGCACCCGAATCTGATGGGTGCGTCCGGTGCGCAACTCGGCATCGACCAAGCTGTAGCCATTAAAGCGCTTTTGTGCGCTCACGATCGTGTGCGACACCTGGCCGTCGGCCTCAACTTTGACACGCCGCTCGCCCGTTTGTGTAGTCCATTTGGTAAGAGGCAGCCGAATATGCTGCCGCGCATTCACCCAATCGCCCTCGACCAAAGCTAAATAATGCTTACTTCCCTTGCTCTCACGAAACATTTCATGCAAGGACAACAAAACATTTCTCTTTTTGGCAATGAGCAGTAAGCCCGAGGTATCACGATCGAGTCGATGGGCAAGCTCCAGAAAACGCGCCTCAGGCCTTGCCGCACGAAGCGCCTCGATCACGCCAAATGACACCCCGCTTCCACCATGCACGGCGGTACCGGCTGGCTTATCGATCACCAGCAAGCCTTCGTCTTCAAACACGATCGGGAATTCTGACCCAGGAACAATGCGCTTCTCGTCGGGCGTGGGGACACGAATGGGAGGAATTCGCACAATATCCCCGATATGAATACGGGCGTCGGGTGCCGCTCGCCCTTTATTCACCCTGACTTCGCCGCCACGCACTGCCTTGTAAATATGGCTTTTGGGCACACCTTTGCACAGCCGCATCAGGAAGTTATCCAAACGCTGCCCATCGTGCTCTTCGGTGACTTCAACCAGTCGCACGGCCGGTGCCTGCGGCGCACTCACTTTAGGTGATGTCGGGGTCAAAACTGAGGATTCTTTGCGCATGGCCAAAAGCGGCTTATAATCGAGCAAGCCTTAAAGGGATTAAGAAAGCGTGGTCAAGACGCCCTCTTGCGTCCTAAAACGTTGAGATGCATCGAATTTTCGCGTCTCCGTCTGGATTGCGGACTGCATTGTACCGCTTGCCTTCC
>JBILHV010000091.1:0-6449 GCA_044350305.1 Burkholderiaceae bacterium | reverse complement strand
TCGTTAAGTGCGGGTCGTTCATCACGATTTTTTGTACCAGAAATACCTTCATCTTTATACTCTGCAACTATTTCATAACCCATTCGTTGTGCAAGTTGTTGAAGTTCCAATTCTTGATTTAATATAGTTTGATATTTGGTACTCACTCTGCAATATGTGGCTACTTTTTTCATCACATATTCTCCTTTTTTTCTGTAAATTTAATACATATTACGATACATGTATTATACACAATTTGATACATATATCAATGGATACCCTGTAAAATATGATAGAACTTCTCTTTTTTTGTAGAAGACGACTCATTCGTAATGAGAAGGTCGACAGTTCGATTCCGTTCATCGGCACCATTAGAATAAAAGGTCTCAGAGGATATATGCCCTGAGACCTTTTTTTTTGCGCATCAGACATAAAACTCTAGGATTCATGCGCTTTACATAGCGCTTTTGAATCTTACATTTTAAGAGCTATTTTTCGTCTAACCCTTATGTAACCCGATTCGATAAATGCGCTTGCATCTCTGTCGCCTCAATCGCGGCAACACGCCAAGTGCTAGCTTGCAGGTTCATGCAGCGTGTGTGATGGCTTTACTTGGGGTTCAAATTGGCACTCACCAAGGCATCTCAGCCCAGAGGTGAAGGCTCAGGTATCTCAGTTTCTACGGGTGAGTCAGGGGTGTTGGCTAACTCTCGCAATCACTCACAAATGCTGCAAATAACGGTTGACACCCATTAAACATTGGCTCTACAAAGTATCGGCATTCTTAAAATGCCTTTAACTGGTGTCAGCTCCTGCTGCGCAGGTAACCCTAGATCTTGGAGTCTGCTATGAACATTGAACTTGATGAAGTTGTTGTGCAGGATGTCTCTGATGATGCGCTGGAGCTGGCTGCGGCTGGTGCGCAGGGGGGTAATCGCTCTGACCGATGGGTGCCGGGTGGTGCGTTTGGGTACTGCATCTAGCCGGGTGTTAGCCATTGCTGACTGGTAACCCATACCCACATGGGTACTAGCCACCTTCGGGTGGCTTTTTAACGCCCATGTCAAACCGTCCGAGCAGCGTGTGTGATAACGTCCCTTAGGTATCATTGTTGATTTGCATCAAACGTTCTATCTTCTTTAGACTTGACTTAAGGTGACAGAAATGCGCGACTTCGTCGGATACGCCAACAGTCTTCCAGATGCAAAATGGCCGGGGCAAGCCAGGGTAGCTGTACAGTTTGCCTTGAATTATGAAGAAGGTGCTGAGGCCAGTGTTCTAGATGGTGATGCCCGCAACGAGACCGGCCTTTCTGAAACGACCGGAGGTCGTGTGCCTGCTGGTGTCCGCGATCTGGCTTTCGAATCGCTTTACGAGTACGGCAGCCGCGTTGGAGTCTGGCGCATTCTCGATCTTTTTGCAGAACGCAGACTACCCTTGACGCTCTTTGGTGCCGCGCTTGCACTGGAGCGCAACCCGAAGGTCGCTGAAGCTGTTGCACGGGCAGAGCACGACATCTGCTGCCACGGGTGGAGATGGGAAGAGCCCTTTCGCTTAACGGAAGAACAAGAACGCGAACATATCGCAAGGGCTGTGCAGTCTATTCAAAGATTGACGGGTCAACGTCCACTCGGCTGGTACTGCAGATATGGCGCCGGAGAACATACACGCAGACTGATCGTCGAAGAAGGCGGTTTCCTATACGATTCGGATGCCTACAACGACGAGCTACCTTACTGGGTGACTGTGTCAGGTAAGAACCATCTGGTCGTCCCATACACCATGGACGCCAACGATGCCAAATACTCCTCCCCTGCTGGCTTTTCAACAGGTGACGATTTTTTCTCTTACCTAAAAGCAACGTTTGATCAGCTCTATGACGAGGGAGCGATCAAGCCAAAGATCATGTCAGTCGGACTGCACGCTCGTATCTCTGGTCGCCCTGGCCGTGCACGTGCGCTGGCTGCATTCTTGGACTATGTCATGCAACACGATGCTGTTTGGGTGGCCCGACGTATCGATATCGCCCGTCACTGGATTCGTGAACACCCAGCTCCGCTGCCCTAACGCTTCTCTCGCCAGGCTGCCTCGATCTCAAGCGGTGCAGCCTGCCAAAAGGACTGCGCATCAAATTCAGTGAGTGTCTGTCTCAGGTTCGTGAATCGATGGGGTGCGCCACTGATCCATGCATGTAAAGGCAGCACGAGCACAGATCCGTTCAACGCATGATCTTTCCAATATGACAAGGCCTCAGCAAGATGCCCACACCAGCGTGGCGACTGCAAACGTCTTCCAATAACCATTTGCGCGTCATCCAGCTCCGCAGCGGGGGGGATAATCAGTAGCTTGCGGTCTTCACCGAACAAAAAGGGTACCTCATCATTGGGCCAGTCGACAGCAGTCGTAAAACCAAGCGAGGACAAGATACTCGCGGTATTCACGGAGTAGCCATAGTCCTGACTTGAGTAGGTTCGCGACACGATTCCTGTCGCCTCGGCAATGGCATCCCTAGAACGACGAATCAGCTCAGTTTCAATTTCTGGCGACACGGCGCTACTGAGCATACGCGACGCAGACCACCCACTAGCCACAATTTCGACTCCGCGTCGATCTAAATCGCGCATCAGCCAAGGGTTCTCATGGGCGACTAAACCATTGACAGCAGCGGCCACCTTCCAGCCCAGCGACTGCAAGAAGTCAAGCAAGCGAAAGATACCTATGCGATTACCGTATTCCATCAAAGAATGCGATCGATATTCAGGTGAATAATTCCCAAAATCAATTCGCCAGCGAGCGTCACGCGTAAAGTCTTGCGGAGTGTTGATTTCTAGGGCATGAACACGAATCAATATAAACGCGGCACTTCGGTGCCCTTCGGGCCAATTACTGCCAGCTGATAAGGCCGAACGCCTGTGTTCGTACCATTTATGATCGGGTCCAATGTGTGTGGGATCACGCAGTGTCATACTGACCGCCCTTTGTGCAGCCACTCCTGCACAGTGGTTAGGTAGTGTGTGCGGTACCAGCTTTCGATCTCTATGCCCGTAGCAAGCCAAACGTCATCATGAGAAAGTACATAACGTAAAGCTCGCTCGAACGCCCGAATACGCTGCGCTTGTCCAGTGACGTATGGATGAAAAGCAATACACATCACTAAGCCATTTTGATGACTCTCGCGATAAAGCGTGTCGAACTGATCGATGATGACTTTTGCATAATCATCCCCCTCACCTCCATTCATATGAACGACCACATCGTTCGCATCCATTGAGTATGGAATACTGATCAGACTGCCGCTATCAGTGATCACGGGAAACGGCTGATCATCATGATAAAGATCGCAATAGTAAGAAAAGCCCGCAGCATCCACCAGATCGGCGGTATTGAGCGTATGCGAGCAGGCGGGTGAAAACCAACCGTGCCGCGCCTGACCAGTCACCTCGACCATACCCTGCCGGCAACGTTCGATGAACGCCCTTTCCTCGTCCAAAGGATAGTTCCAGAGGTAATGCGTGTTGTAGAGACCGTGGCACATGAAATCCCATTCACGCCGCTTCATTTCATGAAACACATCGGGAAACATGGTGGGCAACGCCAGTGACAGAGAAACTGTGCAACGGATTCCCAATCGATCGGTGACATCCAGAATCCTGTCGATGCCAACGCGATTTCCGTATTCCTTCAGCGGATAATTCAGCGCATCGGGGGACATGCTCCGAGGCCAGGGATCCCGTATTCCTTTGTGAGAGGGATCGATCTCATAATGTTCGACATTCGGTACCAACCAGACAGCAAGCCGTTTGCCTTCAGGCCAAGCTATTTTTGGCCGCCCCCGCAAAGGCGCATACTCAAATCTCTTAGTCATTCCATTCCTCTCACGTTCGATCAGATGCATGTACTTAAGAAAGGTTGGGACTCAATACGATGAATGTGATTATCGTCATCTGACAAATCCGAGTGATATGACTTGTTTCATTATTCCGATTGGATTAAAACAGATAAACAATGCCAAATGGGTTGCTTAGATTTTCAGGAGCGTAGCTATGTTAAGTATGGAAATGAAAGTGCGCAGTCTTTCCGTGATAGTCGGAATGGCAGCAGTGGCTTCAGTACTCGCCTCGACACCTGCAGTCGCACAAAGCGATTTTCCCCTACGGCCGATCAAAATTATCGTCGGTTTTGCTCCGGGCGGTCCAACTGACGTTCAGGCAAGGTTGCTTGCGAGCAAACTCGGCCCAATCCTGAATCAAACCGTGGTGATTGAGAACAAACCGGGCGCATCGACAACAATTGCCTTGGCTGAAGTTGCACGCGCGACCCCCGACGGCTACACCTTGTCGTTTGGTGGCTCAGGCGCATTCGCTACAACTCCAGTAACAATGGCGTCCATTCCGTACAACCCCAAAACCGCGTTCGAAGCCATTGCAATGACTGGCGAGGAACAAATCGCTTTTGCGGTCAACCCCTCACTACCTGCCAAGACTCTGACAGAATTTGTCGAGCTTGCCAAGCAAAACCCCGGGAAGTATTCATTCGGCAGTTCTGGACAAGGCAATATTACCCACCTGACTGGCGAGCTACTTAAGCTCCGTGCGGGTGGTATACAGATCGAACATATTGCCTACAAGGGTGCGGCACCAGCTCTAAACGATGTGCTTGCTGGGCACGTGCAAATGATGGTGGGCGGTCTGGGTAGCGTCTACCCCATGCACCAAAACGGTAAGCTGCGCGTACTGGCCATCACATCGAAAGATCGTGTGTCATACGCGAAGGACATCCCCACCGCAGAACAGGCAGGAATCAAAGACCTGATTGCTGGAAGTACCTTCGTACTCCTTGCACCGGCCAAAACACCCAAAAACGTGATTCAAAAGCTGAATCAGGCTGTGAACGAGGCGTTAAAAGAAGCATCGTTTCAGCAGGATATGCGTGCTGCGTACGTTGAACCCATTTTGGGTTCTACACCCGCGTCTACTCAACAGCTCTTGGACACTGAGCTGGCACTTTGGAAGAATCTCGTCGAGAAATCGAACCTGAAGTTCTGATCGTCTGGCGATCACTCGGTTGCCCAGCCCGTAGGCTGGGCCCACCAAATTAACTAAACAACTCTACCTTGCCATCAAGCGCCATCAAGCCTAGTTGGCTACCGAGCTTAGGCTGACGCACTGCGAGCTCTTTCTTGAAGGTCAGCAACGCGTTTTTATGCGTCTCTGTTTCGGCGGCTGGTGTAGCGACAGCGGCTGCACCGTACGCAATTTTGGCTGCACCGCAATCGCGATGATTGATGACGATCACCTGCTTAACGTTGTGTAGCTGCAAAGAAGCGGCGAGGTTTTCCCAAAAGGCGACTTGCCACGCTTTGAACACTGGCGCCACAACGCCTATCGAGGCACCCGCAATGGTAAATGCGCTGTACTTATTTGTACGGCCTTCCTTCGCTTCACGGTCAAACACGAGCTTTTGAAACCTTGGGTCAATACACGACAAGACCATCGCTTCATAGCCACTAGAAGCAGCAAATGACAATTGCGGCGCTAGAAAGGCCGCCATCCCCGTACCTGCAGCCGTGCGCAAAAAATCGCGACGACTGCTTGGTTGTGACAGCATATCCGTACAGGACTGGCAGGAGAGCCCAGCGTAATGTGAGGAATGTTTCGATGGCATGACAATTCCTAATAGAGGTGCTGAGTGAGCACATCTGAAAGCTGCAGCACCTGAAACAGCAATCACCGATATGAGGCTTTGCGAGCTGGCTTTATGCAAATATAAACTTAGGGCACTAGGTGCTAATCCAGTACACTGACTGAGCTTGTTTGTTGCCGCAGTGCATTTCTTTTTAGACCCAACGGGTTGAGTATATGAAAAAACTCTCTATGCAGACGTTGTTTTTGACATTGCTGATCTTTATCGCAGGCTGTTCGACAGCACCACCCGATGGCATCAAGTCCGTATCCCCCTTTGACGTTAACCGCTATCTCGGTCAGTGGTACGAAATTGCCCGCCTCGATCATTCGTTTGAACGCGGACTGAGTGAAGTATCTGCAACCTACTCACTTCAGTCCGATGGCAGCCTCGAGGTATTAAACAAAGGCTACGACGCAAAGCGCGACAAATGGAAATCAGCCACCGGACGGGCCTTGTTTACCGGCCCCCAAACCCAGGGCTCGTTAAAGGTTTCCTTTTTTGGTCCGTTTTACGGCGGTTACCATGTCATCGCACTGGATCAGGTCGGCTACCAATGGGCCATGATCTCTGGACCAGATAGGGACTATCTTTGGATCCTGGCACGCAGTAAGTCTCTCGCGCCAAGCGTGCGCGAAGCGCTACTCAAACAAGCCGCAGACCTTGGCTTTGCGACACAAAAATTAATCTGGGTTGAGCACAAACAACCTTAATCAACGATCTTTCGCGACAGGCCTTTAGGCAAGGGAAAGGACACATTCTCTTGTAAGCCGTCCAGCGTACGAACG
>JBILHV010000090.1:0-6476 GCA_044350305.1 Burkholderiaceae bacterium | reverse complement strand
TACTATTTCACTTCAAGTGAGCACTTGATTTCGTTTGCAATCACAGCAGCCTGTTACAGCTGCGTGACCTGCGCTACGCGTATCAAGCGCCCACACTTATCGGTTGTCAAATTTTTAAAGAACAAGGTCCTGCGCTTTGCTTGTAAGAAAACTGTCACAAGCAGAGAGGCGAGATTATGAAGGACTTTTTTATCTGTGTCAAACGAAGCGGGCTTTGTTTTTGTAAAAATCATCAAAAACAGCACGACAACGTTGCAACCAAGTGCTCTTTCAAGAGCTTCTCTAAGCATTACATCAAAGCATTGCTTAGAAAACAGAAAAAATACTGAACTTCAAATCACTCAGCCAAGCCCGCTACTATAGCACGAAGTTTGACATACCACCTCGCAGAGAATCCGCATGACTGAAGACATTCTGATCAACGTAACGCCCTTTGAAACACGCGTGGCTCTCGTGGCGCAGGGCGCTGTGCAAGAACTGCACCTTGAGCGGAGCATTCAGCGGGGCCAAGTGAGCAATATCTACCTCGGCAAAGTCGTGCGCGTCCTGCCCGGCATGCAGAGCGCTTTCGTTGAAATTGGGCTCGGGCGTGCGGCCTTCATTCACATTGCAGACCTGCGAGAGAACCGCAGTGAACGCGCGTTAGGCGTCACCCCCACCCCAATCGAAAAACTGATCTTCGAAGGCCAGAGTCTTATGGTGCAAGTCATCAAAGATCCGTTGGGTACCAAGGGCGCCCGGCTATCCACCCAAATCAGCATTGCAGGGCGCATGCTGGTCTACCTGCCGCACGAACCCCACATTGGGATATCGCAAAAAATTGGATCCGAGGCAGAGCGGCAGGCACTGCGTGACCGGGTCCAAGCGCTGGTACCAAGCGACGAGACGGGCGGCTTTATCGTGCGCACGCAAGCGGAGGGTGCCACCGACGATGAACTGCGCGCTGACCTCGCCTACCTGAAAAAACTTTGGGCAAGTGTCCAGCAAGGCGCCCGCACACTGCCTGTCACGAGCCTCTTGCATCAAGACCTGACATTGGCACAACGCGTCCTGCGCGATATGGTGTCGCCGCTCACTGGACAAATTTTGGTTGATTCGCGCAGCATCTGCGCTGAACTCAGGACTTGGGCGGACATCTACACCCCCTCCGTCGCAGAGCGCATTACCCACTACAGCAGCGAACGCCCATTGTTCGACACCTCCAATATCGAAGAAGAAATTATTCGTGCCTTATCCCGCCGCGTTGACCTCAAATCGGGCGGCTACTTAATCATCGATCAAACGGAAGCACTGACAACCGTCGACGTCAACACGGGTGGCTTTGTCGGCGGGCGCAATTTTGACGATACGATCTTCAAGACAAACTTGGAGGCAGCGCAAGCCATCGCACGACAACTACGCTTACGCAATCTTGGCGGCATCATCATTCTGGACTTCATCGATATGGACGATGCCACGCATCGCGATGCAGTGCTGGCCGAACTCAACAAGGCGCTGGCAAGCGATCGAACACGCATGACCGTCAATGGTTTTACCCAACTCGGCTTAGTCGAGATGACACGCAAACGCACACGCGACTCACTGGCGCATCAAATGTGCGAACCATGCCCCACATGCCAAAGCCGAGGCAATGTCCGCACGAACCGCAGCATTTGCTACCAGATTTTGCGTGAGATTTTGCGCGAAGCCCGCCAGTTCAACCCGCGCGAGTTCCGCATCCTTGCATCACAAGACGTCATTGACCTGTTTCTGGAAGAGGAAAGTCAGCATCTGGCCATGCTAGGAGACTTTATCGAGAAGACAATCTCGTTGGAAGCCTCGCCCGGCTACACGCAAGAGCAATACGATATCGTCTTAACGTAAAAATAACTCCCCCCATCGAGGAGATTGTCAATCTAGGGTTGACCTCTAGATGTAGATCTCTCCGGAGAGGTCTGACAGGCGATACACTCTATGTGTTAAATGCAGGGCAACACAACTCCAACAACAAACCAAGGAGCAAGCATGTCTACTACTTTTCTCAACGGACGAATTAATCGTCTAATTAGCACAGCACTGCTGAGCTTGTGCAGCGTTGTCGCAGTAACAAGCGCACACGCTCAAGCACAAACATACCCAAACAAACCCATCAAATTTGTTGTGCCCTACTCCGCTGGCACGACCACTGACGTGATCGCGCGTCTCTATGCACAGAAACTTGGCGAAATTTTGGGCCAATCGGTGGTGGTCGACAACAAGGCAGGCGCCGGTGGCAACATCTCGGCCGAGTCTGTTGCTCGTTCGGCACCCGATGGCTACACACTCACGTTCTCAACGAGTGCCACTCACGCAACGAACCCTGCCCTCTATGGCAAGATTCCTTTTGATCCAATCAAAGATTTCACGCACATCACTTTGATGGTGGCTGCACCCAATATGTTGGTCGTGAACCCGAAGATCCCAGTGAACAATATGGCTGAACTAATCGCCTACGCGAAGGCCAACCCCGGCAAGCTCACCTATATGTCAGCAGGCTCGGGAACCTCACCTCACATGGCGGGCGAGTTGCTCAAAACCATGACGGGCATTGATATTCAACACATTCCCTACAAGCAAGTTACACAAGGGTTAACCGACTTGCTCGCAGGTGAAATCGCCATGTCGTTCTACCATGTCCCAGTGATTTATCCTCACGTTAAATCGGGTCGACTCAAGGCAATGGGTGTCGCAACATCCGAGCGCAGCCCGATTGCTCCAGATGTTCCACCGATCGGCGATACCGTGAAAGGCTACGACATTCGCCCATGGTGGGGCTTAGCGGGTCCTGCGGGCATGCCTCAGGATATCGTCGACAAACTTGAGAAAGCGACGATGCAATTCCTGAAAGACCCCGATATGCAAAAGCGACTCGTTGACATCGGTGTGATCGTCACACCCATGAACCAGAAGGACTTCAATGCGTTTATGGCCACAGAACTCGTTAAGTGGACTAAGCTCGTTAAAGACTCTGGCGCAAAAGTTAACTAAGTCAAGTAGCAAAGACCGATTGGCATGAGCACCCACAATGCACAGCAGTTACTCCCTACAACCGTTGTAGGGAGTTATCCACAACCTGACTGGCTAGTCGATCGTGCGATGCTTGCAAAGGGTGTGCCACGCACGCGCATGCACGACATGTGGCGCATCCCGCAAGAGCAGCTAGAGCAAGCACAAGACGACGCAACGATACTTGCTATTCGCGATATGGAACGCGCGGGTATCGACATCATCACGGACGGCGAGATCCGCCGCGAAAGCTATTCAAACCGGTTTGCGACGGAACTCGAAGGGATTGACGACCGCAACCCCGCGATCGTCGTGTCCAAGGCAGGCTTAAAGACGCCTGTTCCCCGCGTGGTCGGAAAAATCATTCGTACCCATGCGGTAGAGGTGCGCGATCTACTCTTTCTGAAGGCCAACACGGATCGCAAGACAAAGATCACCTTGCCCGGGCCTTTCACGATGGGGCAGCAAGCTAAAAATGAGTTTTATCGTGACAACGAAGAAATGGTCATGGATTTCGCCGCGGCGGTGAATGCCGAGGCGCTTGACCTTCAGGCTGCTGGGGCAGACTTTATTCAGCTCGATGAACCCTGGCTTCGCAATAACCCCGAGGAAGCCAAACGCTATGCGGTTGCTGCGATTAATCGTGCGCTGCAAGGCATCACAGTGCCTACTGTTGTCCATCTATGTTTTGGCTATGCTGCCGTGGTCACCGGCCAGAAACCAAGCGGCTATTCGTTCTTGCCCGGACTGAGTGGCACGATCGCCAAACAGATTTCTATCGAAGCGGCACAGCCAAATCTTGATCTTGGCGTACTAAAAGATTTGTCTGGCAAGAAGATTATGTTGGGTGTTCTAGATTTAGGGACACACAAGATCGAAACAGCCGAACAAGTAGCCCAACGCATTCGCGCGGGTTTAAAGTTTGTCGACGCAGAAAACTTGATCCCCGCCCCTGACTGCGGCATGAAGTATCTGCCGCGGGATGTCGCCTTCGGCAAACTTCAAGCGCTTAGTCAGGGCGCAGCCATCGTACGCGCAGAACTTAGCTAAGCAGAGCAAGCGGCAGGATGCATGCTGTGCCAAGCCGTCGCCTGCTCGTACGCGGCCCCTACCCTGAATATTGAGGCCTCGTCATAGTAGCGACCAACGATTTGCATCGACAGGGGTAGCCCAGCCTTCGAAAATCCGTTCGGCACTGCCAAGGCAGGGTGCCCCGTCAGATTGAACGGTACGCGAGCCTGGCGGGTGTAGGTACGCACGACTTCAGGCAAATCATTAATCACGCAGGCCGGATCCATTGAGTTGGCGACGACCAGCACATCCACCTGTTGCAGAACTTGATCCACACTATCCATGAGCGCCTCACGGCACTGCATGGCTTGCACATAATCGCCTGCTGAAAGGAATGCCCCACACAATAATTTGCGGCGTGACATTTCAGCGAAGTCTCCTGGGCGCGATTGCAAAGACTTGGCATGAACCGCCCAGCCTTCTGCCATCAAAATGATCTTCTGGGGCGCAGAAAATTCCTGCAAACTGGGTAGACGGATATCCACCAATTGCGCACCCAAGCCCTCAAACACGCGACATGCCTCTTCAAACGCAGCGGCCATCTCAGGCTCTGCCACTTCATCTTCAAGGTGAAAGTGTCGAACCACGCCAATCCGCAGGCCTGCGATCCCTTGATCGAGAGGACTTGCTTTAAAGGCGCGCGGACTTGTCGACGTGGCGGTGAGTGCCTCAAGCAGCAAAGAGGTATCTAGCACGGTGCGCGCCATAGGACCGACATGGTCCAACGAACAGGACAGGGGATATACCCCACGTCGCGAAACTAAATCATAGGTGGGCTTGAGCCCCACTACCCCACAGGCTGCGGCGGGATGTCGCACAGAGCCACCTGTATCTGTACCGAGCGCCAAGGGAACCAGGCCTGCGGCCAAGGCGGCGCCGGAACCTGAGGACGAACCGCCTGGATGATGGTTGGTGTTCCAAGGATTACGAGCGGGAGGATAAGGCAGATCAAAGGACGGACCGCCAATCGCAAACTCATGCAGAGCGAGCTTGCCCATCAAGATTGCGCCACCCTGACGCAACGCGGTGATGCAGTCTGCATCCTGCGTTGCGACAGTCCCCTGCATCACCTTCGAATGACAAGTTGTCGTTTGTCCGGCGATGTCAATAATGTCTTTAATACCCACCGGCACACCGTGCAAGGGGCCAAGGCTCTTGCCCGAATGAAGTGCTTGCTCGGCCTGCCGAGCTGCTTTTAATGCGTTATCCGCATCAACATGCAGAAATGCGTTGTAGCGAGCGTCGATTTTTTCTATTCGATCTAACTGCGCGCGGACGACCTCGACGGGGGACAGCGTTTTTTTTGCGTAAGCATCCCGTAACTGGGCTGCGGTCATCCAAGCGTTCATGCTTTCACCTTCATCGCAGGCCAAGGCTCCGTCGTATTGAGTGCAGGCCCCGAGAAGGACTTTTGCACCTTGAGCGCGGTTCGAGCGGCGGTCATCACATCTTGTCGATAGTCTTGCACAGCAAGATCCAACCCGGCTAGCTTTGCAAGTGTAATGATTTGAGCCTCTTCGGCCTCAAGTTTTGTTGTATTCGGTGTTGTCATGAGAGTCACTCCTTAACGAAGACTGAATTTCTTTTTGCGAATAAAGTCACCAAACTCTGCGCGCTCGGGAACCGAGTAATGACGTGCCTTGTCCTCTGACCAGCCATTAAAAGCTACATCGGGGTATCGCTCGGGATAACGCTGCCGTCGCAAGGGAAACTGTGCGTGTCGACGTTGATCATACGCGTCAATCCGTTCTTGGACGCCCTCTTCTGAGAAAACATCCGTGTGCACCGTCACATCCAAGCCTAACCTTGGGATGATTCTGCCAGACTCAACCGGGTAGCCGACGCACAGGCCTGCGACTGGAAATACGGCATCGGGCAGCCCTAAAATATCACTGGTCGCCGCGCTGTGGTTACGCATCGCGCTAATTGGCACAACCCCCAAACCTAGTGCCTCTGCCGCACGAATAAACTGTGCCATCACAATGCCCGCATCGACTGCCGCATTCATAAAATGATCGAGGTGATCGTTCACAAAAGGCTTGCCTCGCCACTCGCCTATCTGACGGATACGACGATTATTGCCGCAAAACACCAACACAACGGGCGCTTGGCTAATCCAGGGCATATCTGGAATTAGATCTGCTAAAGCCTGTACTTTAAGGCGATCGGCTACATGAACAATGTCAGCTTGCTGCAAGTCGGACTTAGACGGCGCAGAAAAGGCAGACGCAAACAAAATCTTCAACAAGGCGGCATCCACAGGACGCTGCGTCCAACGTCGATGCGAGCTGTGTTCAAGCATTCGCACCAACTCGTCGATTCCAGACAGGTCTCCTGCGAGTCGGTCAAACTCGGCGGCCGACAGCGCAGATTCAGTTCCA
>JBILHV010000089.1:0-6493 GCA_044350305.1 Burkholderiaceae bacterium | reverse complement strand
GGAGGAACTGTATTGCCCGAGAGATCTGGAAGCAGAGCATAAGGAATACCCTGTTGCATTGCCGCGGAGCCTAATGCCGCGTTATAGTCCGGCGTCCCTCGAAAACAACCTACAGAAAAGGGATATTCATTGTTCAGATGGTAATGGTAGATGTTTTGAATCGTACCGTTCCATTCGACGGGGTGTGTGTGGCCATGGCACGCATCTAACTCAGCATTCGTCACCATCTTTCCATCGACACCGCGCGGGCCAAAAATTCCAAAGCCATCCAGTGCATAACCGAATAATGGCGAATGACCTGAGGTACCCTGATTCGGGAAACATTTCCAAGAGTAACCATGGTAGTGATATTGCTGACTATAAGGATGACCAAAGCACTGATCATGAGGGAGTGGGTTGGTCGGGCTATACCAATTACCATAAGAGTCGTTTGCAATTTCTACATGCCAAGGGGCTCCAGTTAAAGCGATGCCAATGATCAGCGAGTTAATCGGATTAAAGCCTGTGATCACCGGGTTCAATGGTAATTTACTGGTCAGGTCGTAAGGAGAAATACCAATGGCCGCTGCAGACGAATAAGCTTGACCGGTTCGTGGATCTGTTCCGCCCGGCAAGGCTTCGTAATAAGGGTAGGCCGCTGTGCCCGACTGCACCGGGAAATTTCCCATCGGCGTGCTCGGCAAACCATTGCCTTTAAAGTAGCGAAATTTGTCATCGGTCGTCATTGAGAAAACGCTGCCGGCCGAGTCAATCTGCGAAGCCGTGATCGCCCCGTCGACATAAGGGATTTGGGATAGCGTGATCACATTCGTGGTGGTGTTGGTCCAGCTGTTATCAGCCACTGAGAGTTTGCTTGCAACACTCGCTAATGCAGAAAAAAGTGGTGAAATACATAGCCCATTTTGGGCACAGACTCGAGTGCTCGTACCATTGGCCGCAGTCACCAGTGTGGTGGGCGTTCCGGAGTTACTGTCGCTGCTCGGACCGGAGGATTTGGAAGAGCTTCCATCTCCGCAACCCACGAGTAATGTCAAGGTCACGAGACTGATTCGTCCCAAGACATAACTGAGATTTTTTTTAGAGCCGCGCATGTTCGATCCCTTCCCTTTTTTTTTGAGCACTATTCGCAAATTTTTTACCACAAAATATACTTAATGTCATAGTGACATTAAGTATAGTAATTCATTTATTGGCGTGTCAACGCAATCTCGAAGGAAGACTGACTTTTACTGGGTCAAGAATTGGTACGTAAGGCGTCAAATTCGTAAGGATTGTCAAAACGCCAAAAATTGTCGCGACTCTTTTAAAAACAAGCCATTTGACCTAAAATATTGGGATGCTAAAAAAACAAGACCACCGAATTAGAGTTGCGGCATCAAGACGTGAGGAGATGCAAAATTCCCTTATGTTTAGCTTGCTTGTTCGAGCCTCTGATGTCTCTATTCACGAGATTGATGTTGACGACATCATCAAGCACGCTGAGGTCTCACGGGGGAGCTTTTATAAGTACTTCCCCTCAATTCAAGCATTAATTCCAGCCTTAGCTAACCAGTTGGCACACGAAATCACCGCAGAGATCGGCGCGATCACCCACGACATCCCCAGTACGGACAAAAGATTGGTCACCGCTGCCAAACTAATCATGCGCTACTTGGTCAAGCATAGGATGTTAGGAAATTTCCTCATTCAAATGCCTTGGCCGAGTCAAAAGACGGAGTTCAACGTATTTACGAACATCGGTTCGGATATTAAGCTCGGCATTGAGGAGGGGCTATTCGCCAAAATGCCTGTATCCATTGGTTGCAACCTTCTGGTCGGCAGCCTAATTGGCGGGATTAACGTCATGCTCAGCAAGTCACCCTCCAGCGGCTATGAAAATAAAGTGCTTTATCCAGCGCTCATTGGCTTAGGTCTAGATTCAAACGCTGCAGATGAGCTATTAAAGACTCCCGTGCCCTCTTCGCTGAAATTGCCAGAAACAGGCTTGCTGGGAAAGATAGCCGCGGTGGATTCTTAACAGTCACTCTAATCAAGTCTGTTCTACTCACCACGTCAAAAAATCTGGTTCGTCGAGGAGGCGTAGTTCAAGCCTGCAACCGCGGCAAGTCTGCCTGCGCCGCCGATAGTGAGTGTGCCTGCGCTAGCAGATTTCTCTGAAGTGGATAACTCACTACTTGAGAGACGGTGCTAATCGACTTCATCAATAAGCAATATTTTAAAATCAACATTTTGTCATTTTGACGGATTAGATATTATGATTTTTTGGCTACATAAAAAGAATGTAATGACCCGCAATCGAAGAAAGGTCGCAAGCTATCAAACCGAGGCGCTAATTTGGGTGCCCATGGGGTTGGGTCGGTATTAAGTCACTGCTGATGAGCTATTAAAAATACTATCCGCTCGCAACCACACGGCCAACAATAGGGGTGCTACGCAAAGTCGCTGCGCTAGATACCCAACAATAAATAGCTATGCAGATCAAGTAAAAAAGCTATACTTAGTTGATATTTTGATTGTTAGTGTCTGGCAAACATAACCGGCCGGTAATTTTTTCGAAAAGATTAAGTATGTCGAAGATTATTACCCATCTCTTTGATAGCGATAAAAACCGACGCCTGCGGGTGCGCGCGCGTATCGTGTCGAGTAGCCCCAAGTTAATCTCAACGAAACCTATCAACCAAATTAAAGTCGAAGACGTCGCTGCGCATTCGGAAGTGTCTAGCGCTTCCTTCTATAAATGCTTTCGGAGCGTTGAAGATCTATTTAACGTTAGTGCTAAACAGACGGGAACAGAGTTACTAAAACCCATTGCCGAAGTCGGCTCTACAATTTCTGATATCGCCCTACGCACGGCGACTAAAACCAGAATTGCCATCCGTCTGATGACAGGCCTACCCGTGTTGGGCAGGTTAATGTTGAAAACTGAGTGGCCGTTTGGCGACACACGCCATAAAGGCTATCAAGACGTAAAAAAAGATATTGCCTTAGGCATTGAGCAAGGCTGCTTTACCGATATGCCTCTCGAGATCGGTGCGAATCTTGTGGTCGGCACCCTACGCGTTGCGGTTCAAGAGATACTAAATTCTACACAACCTCAAGAGTATGAAACTCAGGTCATCTACACCCTACTCTTAAGCTTGGGGGTCGAGGCCAAGAGAGCTGACGAAATCTCTAAGATACCGTTTGATCAATTGCCAGATCTACCAAAGAACGGCTTGATAGGCAAAATTGTTAGCTTGGTCAGTTAAATCCCTATCTGTGTGGATTGTTCACGGCCTCTAACTGACCGCGAATATCACCAAAGTACTGCTGCCCAGCCGTATGCAGATTAAAGTACAGCTGCCCCTCAAGTGCGATGGCTGCCATCCCCGCAATAGTCTTGACGCGATCGAAAGGCTTTAGTAACTCAGCGGGGTTCAGCTGAGCAATCGGGCAACCCATCGTGGCAAAGGCAACAATTCCTGTATGACTATGCTTTGAAACCGCCACCAGGTCTTCATTACGTACCTCTGCACTAAAGATACCTGTAGAGAAAGCAGTCTTTAAATTATTTTTCAGGCCAAAATCGACCAAGATTGGACCGAGCACACCCGGCTTGCCACAATGAATATGAAACATGGTGATTGTTGCAGGATCAACCCCTTCTATTTTGATGTCGACAAATGCGCGACTGTAATCCTTTGAAAATCGCAGTAAACCGTGGCCCCTGGATATACGATCCTCTCTATCAACAGAGGGCGCTGTCGAGCGGAATTTTTCTGGAACTAATTTAGGGGTATCGCGCTCTTCGCCACCCTCTTGCTGGGGACTAAGCCATGCCTGATAAATAGCGCCATCCTCAGAGCCACGCTTTGGATCTAAGGTTAAGCGGTGGGACTGCGCAAGTGTCGACATCGAACAGACGGTTAGTAAGGCAACGCAAAACCACTTAAGCGACTGCTTCAATTTCAAGACTCCTAACATAGCACCGCGTCATTGTTAAGCTAACCCGACAGTCCTGCACTTAGCGGGATAAGACGCTCACGCGTCGATAATGAAAATATACGTGCAACGACACCCCAATCAATACAAGATTAAATACCAGCGCTTGTAAAAAAAAGTCATAGCCATCTACAACATAGTTTGTGGTCATGGATATCAAAGTAATGAGAACGGATAGACACGCTGCGAGCACACGTGTTCTTGGGATAAACACCATCAGCCCTATCACGACGTTTGCAATATTCGCTGAATTGTTCACCCAATCAGGCAGCGGCTCGATTGTTGCTGGGTTACCTGAGCCTGAGGCACATAAAAATTGGCCAACGGCCATCAATATCAAAGAGATGATTGGCAATTTGTTTTTAATGTTTTCTACCATAAAAGCCTCGCAGTCCAGCGATCCCATACGCGATGTGCGCAAAGGGTGCCCGAGCAATCAAGCCAGCCACTATGGAAACGAACGTCCCGGCGCCAGAGACGTTCTTTTGCGATTGAGGCATAGCGGAATCATCGGTTTTCTACTGTAACGAGCCCGTAGAATACATCAAAATATACACTTGTTTAATGTGGCTCATTTATTCGTGCGGATTTTTATTGTTATGTGTAGGCTGCCGCAGCCTCACGACCATAACGTCGAGTATCACCCCAACTTTTGTTTTACGCCTCCATTTGAGCTGGAATCTTGCCCTGCCGAATCGCCTCAATAAATGCTCGATAGTCAAAGCTGTTTTGCTCGGCATATGCCGAGGCAAATTCTCCGATCGCCTGATCAAAGCTTTTACTTGTTCCAAGGTAACCAGAAATCATGGCTGGGTCGCCTGAGCGCGCATGCGCACGTGCCAAAGCATGCCCACACATTTTTACGTAAAGTCGCAGCGTTTCAATATCCCAGTCTTCGATGATCGCGGAAAGCTTAAGGTCACGAAGCTGTCGTATGTAAAAATCGCGCCCATTAAGACCGCGCGTCCACCCTAAAAATACATCCGAAGCGGTTTGAATCAGACGTTGGCCGTGCACCACACGTTGCCCTTGGTTCGCATAGGCACTTTTACCAGCGTAAGGCTCAAGCACGGACTGTCTTGCTTCTTTGACCTGCAGGAAAAGCGGATCCTTTTCTCCCGCCATAAATAAAGTCACACCACACATCGTCCCCACGCTGCCGACCCCGACAACTTTTAGAGCGAGGTCGCAGTAGCGAAAGCGATTGAAAAGCATACGGACATGTTCTGGTAGAGTTTGACTGTAGGCTTTAATCACGGTCGCATAGTCAGATTGAAGACCGGGCATCATCTGCTCCGTCGCATGAAAAATCAGCGGAGGTTCGTCCTTGATTTTGGGTGTCTCCCCTTCATGAACAACGAGTTTCGGATACATAATGTCCGGATGTGACTTACGCCGCTCTATTTCAATGCGTTGGGCCAGACGTTTGTGAGCTCGTCTGAGTACTTCCGGGTCGGTCGAACGATTCGTGTAGCGTTGCAAGTCAATTTTGTCATACCAAACATCAAGCGCTCGCATCTGAGCGTAGCCAGACATTTTTTCGCGGTATTCACGCACAAGGTCGATGACAAGGCCTGCAGCCTCACTCGTCGTTAGTTCGATGTGCTTGGCGGCGATCACAACGCTTGCTGCGAGTCGCTTGATATCCCACTCAAAAGGCGCAGGCAAAGTTTCGTCTAAATCATTGATGTCAAAAATAATATTTCTTTCTGGCGTCGCAAATCCACCAAAATTCATGAGGTGCGCATCACCACATGCTTGGACGTAAAGGCCGCTCGCGGGAGTCTGCGCAAGGTCCGACGCCATAATCGCAGCAGCACCTCTGTAAAACGCAAAGGGAGACTGAGCCATGCGTCCAAATCGGATGGGGACAAGGTGCTCAATCCGGCCGACGTTCGAGGCGGAAAGAATCTTGACCGGATCGGGGCGATTTTTTAGAGCATGCCATTGCGCGTGCGCACTGCGAGACGCTTTGTTGCGCAGGCTTCTTCCCTGAGCCGCTCGAGCCTCTGCACTCAGGTGGGGCAGCGAAGGCATCTTAGAAGTATTGGCAGGCGTGATGTCTGGTTTTTTAGAAGAATTTTTTGGCATGTTTTAGCTTCACTGGATTGTGACCAACGAGGGATGTTAGATTTTTTATCGAATTGCGCGGTAAGCGGCCTGAACCGCCGGCACGAGCGAAGCATGCAACGAACCGAGATTGGGTATCTGTCCCTGGGGTGCCGCGGGTGGCACCGAGAACCAGTCAGCGTTGTAGGGCAGATCTAGCGCTTGCTTCAGATTGAACTTGGTGTCGTAGCTCAAGCCAGCGGTTTGGTAAGCCGTCGGATTACGCTCACGCAGAATCGAAAACTCACCACTATAAAGAGTCGTGGTCCGCTGGCTAGTACCGTACGCAACGTTCACGTGAAACTGCGGCGCCTCGTCATCGAATACTTTGAGAATAAGTGCGGACCGAGGTTTAGGTCGGGGATTGATATTGTCAGGAAAATGGCACCAAACGATTTCACCG